>NZ_FNZB01000001.1:2100000-2306586 GCF_900109205.1 Sphingomonas sp. OV641
CCAGGATGTTCTGGATGCGGCCAATCGCCACCTCGTTGCCCGGGATCTGCTTGGAGGAGAAGATCACGGTATCGCCGGCATCCAGCTTGATCGGGTGCGAGCCCTCGGCAACGCGCGACAGGGCCGCGCGGGCCTCGCCCTGACCGCCGGTCGCCACCACCAGCACCTGATTGCGCGGCAGCCGCATCGCCTCATCCGGCGTGATCGTGTTCGGAAAGTTCTTCAGATAGCCGCAGGCGCGCGCGACCTTGATGATGCGATCCAGCGAGCGGCCGGCAACGCACAAGGCGCGGCCGGTCTCTTCCGCGACTTCGCCGAGCGTCTGCAGGCGCGCCGCATTGGAGGCGAAGGTGGTGACGAGCACGCGCCCGCGCGCCTTGGCGACGGCATCGGCCAGGCCGACCCGGACCTCGCTTTCGGAGCCCGATGGCTCGGCATTGAACACGTTGGTCGAATCGCACACCAGCACGTCGACGCCAGTGTCGCCGATCGCCGTCAGTTCGGCAGCGGTGGCAGGCGTGCCGATGACCGGCGCGGCATCAAGCTTCCAGTCGCCGGTGTGGAACACACGGCCAGCCGGCGTGTCGATGATCAGCGCGTTCGCTTCCGGAATGGAGTGCGACATGGGCACGAACTGGAAGTCGAACGGGCCGACCTTGAAGCGCTCGCCCGGCATGATGACGCGCAGGTCGATCCGGTCGGCAATCCGCTCCTCTTCCAGCTTGTGGCGGATGAGGCCGGCGGTGAACGGCGTGGCATAGAGCGGCACGCCGAGATCGTCGGCAAGATAGGGCAGCGCGCCGATATGATCCTCATGCCCGTGGGTGAGGACGATACCGCCAAGCTCCTCCAGCCGATCCTCGATAAAAGCCAGATCCGGCAGGACCAGATCGATGCCGGGATATTGATGGTCGGCGAAGGTGACGCCGCAATCCACCATCACCCAACGGCCCCGGCAGCCATAGAGGTTCACGTTCATCCCGATCTCGCCGGAGCCGCCAAGGGCGCAGAAGAGAAGTTCGTCTTTCTTGGAAATCGTAGTTGTCCTTAGTCGTCGCCGCCGACGCGAGACGGCGGGGAAGGCGCAGATGCGCCCTGATGTTCATGGCTTCAGTGTCTGGGGGAAGCCCCTGCCCCAATCTCTTGCGTCATCCCGGACTTGATCCGGGATCCATCCCTCCACGAGCGCTGTGGGCTCAAGCAGAGCGAAACGCTCGCGGCGCCTTGGATCCCGGCGCCAGGCCGGGATGACGTTGGTTCTTCAACCGAAATCTCACCGACCGATATGGGCGCGTTCCCACATGATCGCCAGCCCCTGGATCGTGAGATCCGGCTCGATCGCGTCGAACACGTCGGTATGCTGCTCGAACAGGGTTGCGAGGCCGCCGGTGGCGACAACCTTCGCCGGGCGGCCGATTTCCGCCTTCATCCGCGAGACCAGCCCTTCGATCATCGCGATATAGCCCCAATAGATGCCGATGTTCATCTGATCGACGGTGTTGCGGCCGATCACGCCGACATTCGCCTTGGGCGCCTCGATCGCGATGCGCGGCAGCTTGGCGGCGGCGTTCACCAGCGCATCCAGCGACAGGTTGATGCCGGGCGCGATGATCCCGCCCTTGTAGGCGCCGTTGAAGTCGGACACGTCAAGCGTGGTCGCGGTGCCGAAATCGATCACGATCAGGTCGCCGGCGTGAATGGCATGGGCAGCGATGGTGTTGACCGCGCGATCGGCGCCGAGGTTCTGCGGCTCGTCCACGTCGAGCGCGACGCCCCATTCGACGGGCGGGCGACCGGCGATCAGCGCCTCATGCCCGAAATACTTGCTGGAGAGCACTTCGAGGTTGTGCAGCGCGCGCGGCACGACGGTGGAGATGATCACGCCCTCCACATCGCTGCGCTGATACCCCTCCAGCGTCAGCAACTGGCTGAGCCACACGGCATATTCGTCGGCGGTGCGGCGCGCATCCGTGGCGATGCGCCAGCGGGTCTTGATCTCGCGCCCGCCTTCCTTGCCCATGGCCACCAGCGCAAAGACGACGTTCGTGTTCCCCGCATCAATCGCGAGCAGCATTGACCCCTCCCTCATACCAGGAACACATCGCCGGCATGGATGACATGCACATGCCCATCCGCCAAGCGCAGCCGTAGCGCGCCGTCCGCCGCAAGGCCATCATAAGCGCCGGTGATCGTGCTGCCGTCGGCCAGATTGGCATTGAGCCGCGTCCCGAGCGCATGGGCCTGCGCCTGCCAGCGGGCAACGACGGGCGCGAGCCCCTCCGTGCGCCAGATCCACAGCCAGCGGGCGAACTCCACCGTCAAATGCTCGTACAGCTCGGCCGCCGAGTGGATCCAGAGGCGGCCGGCGAGGCTGGCCGTCTTGCGCCCCTCGATCGAAGGATGGGTGGTGAGATTGACCCCGAAGCCCGCGACGATCGCATCGCCGGTGCGTTCCAGCAGGATGCCGGCGAGCTTGGCGCCGTCCAGCAGCAGATCATTGGGCCATTTGATCGTCACCGCCGGACAGCCCAGCGCGGTGACGGTTTCGGCCAGCGCGACCGCGCAGACCAGCGCGAGCGAGGCCGGAGATGGATCCTCCGGACGGACCCGCACCAGCGTGCTGGCGTAGAGATTGCCGGGTGGGGAGCGCCAGTCGCGCCCCTGGCGGCCCCGCCCCGCCGTCTGCCGTTCGGCCCGCAGCCAGGTGCCTTCTTCCTCACCCTGCGTGGCTAGGGCGAGGAGATCGGCGTTGGTGGAGCCGGTTTCGGCGACCGTCAGGATGCGCGTCAGGGCGGCGGCCCTCAGAACAGGGCTTGCGCCGCCGCCATCGTCCATCCGCCGAGCAGCGGAATGGCGAGATATCCGAGCGGCGACACCGCGACGGCAGCCACGGCGATCAGCCCGCCTTCGAGCTTGTCGCCCTCACCAAAGGTGCCGGTCGGCTCGTCGAAGTACATCGTCTTCACGACGCGCAGGTAATAATAGGCACCGATCACACTGGCCGCGATGCCGACCACGGCGAGCGGGAAGAGGCCGGCACGGACCGCCGCATCGAACACCGCGAACTTCGCCCAGAAGCCGAACAGCGGCGGGATGCCCGCAAGGCTGAACATGAAGATCGCCAGCGCCGCCGCGAGGCCGGGGCGCGTGCGCGACAGCCCGGCCAGCGCGCTGATCGTCTCCACCGGCGTGCCGTGCGCATCGCGCATCTGGAGCACGACCAGGAACGAGCCGAGCGTCATGACGACATAGATCGCCATATAGGTCAGCACCGCGGCGATCCCTTCGGGCGTGCCGGCGGCAAGGCCGATCAGCGCGAAGCCGACGTTGTTGATCGACGAATAGGCCAGCAGGCGCTTGATGTTCGACTGCCCGATCGCAGCGACCGCGCCGAAGATGATCGAGGCGAGCGCCGCGAAGATCACGATCTGGCGCCACTGCACCTCCGCCGGGCCCATCGCCTCGATCGCGACGCGGGCGGCGAGGCCCATGGCGGCGACCTTCGGCGCGGAGGCGAAGAAGGCGGTGACCGGCGTCGGCGCGCCTTCGTAGACGTCGGGCGTCCACATGTGGAACGGCACGGCGCTGATCTTGAAGGCGATGCCGGCGAACACGAAGACGAGGCCAAACATCAGGCCGATCGACTTCGCCTCCCCGCTCAGCGGCGCCGCGGCATAGGCGCCGGCGACCTCGTAGAACATGGTCGAGCCGGTGAAGCCATAAACGAGGCTGATGCCGTAGAGCAGGATGCCGCTGGCGAGCGCACCAAGCACGAAATACTTGAGCCCCGCCTCGGCCGAGCGCTGATCCTGCCGCATGAAGCTGGCGAGAACGTAAGCGGCAAGGCTCTGCAGCTCGAGGCCGACGTACAGCGTCAGCAGGTCCCCGGCGGATACCATGATGCCCATACCGATGGCGGAGAGCAGGATCAGCACCGGATATTCCGGGCGCAGATCGTCCCCTGCGGTGCGCGCGAAGAAGGTCGGCGCCAGCAGGATGGCGACCGCGGCGGCGACGTAGATCAGCACCTTGGAGAAGCCCGCAAAGGCGTCGGCGCGGTACATGCCGTCAAAGGCGGACAGGCCGCTGGTGGCCGGGCCGATCAGCGCCAGGCAGGCGCCGGCGAGGACCGCGACGGCGGCCCAGGAGACCGCGCGGGTCGAGGACGGCCCGCCCCAGGCGGCGACCAGCATCAGCGCCAGCGCACCCAGCGCCAGCACGATTTCGGGAAGGGTCATCGCGACCTGCGATGCGTAGTCCATCAGTGCGCCTCCCCATGGGCGTCAGTATTGGGCGCGGAATGTCCCTCGGCGTGGGCGGCGGGCACGATCCCGGTGCCGGGCGTCGGGCGCGAGTCCCCGGCCGGCTGGGCACGCTCGATCCGGGCGAGCAGCCGCTCGGTATCGGCGCGCATCGGCGCGATGAAGCTTTCCGGATAGACACCCATCCACATCACCACCGCCGCGATCGGCGCCAGCAGCCAGAGTTCACGGCTCGACAGATCGGGCATGGCGCGAACCTCGTCCGACTTAATCTCACCCCACACCACCCTGCGGTACAAATACAGCATGTACGCCGCGCCGAGGATGATGCCGGTCGTGCACAGCAGCGCGATGGTGGTCGACACCTGGTACGTGCCCATCAGCGCCAGAAGCTCACCCGGGAAATTGCTGGTGCCCGGCAGGCCGATCGAGGCCATGGTGAACAAGAGGAACAGGATAGCGTAGCGCGGCATGTTGTTCGCAAGGCCGCCGTAGCGGGCGATCTCACGGGTGTGCAGGCGATCGTAGATCACGCCGACGCACAGGAACAGCGCGCCCGAGACGAGGCCATGGCCGAGCATCACCAGCATCGCGCCCTCGATGCCCTGCGCGTTGAAGGCGAACAGGCCGATGGTCACGATCGCCATGTGCGCGACGGACGAATAAGCGATCAGCTTCTTCATGTCCGACTGCACCAGCGCGACGAGGCTGGTGTAGATCACCGCCACCGCGCTGAGGCCGAACACCAGCCACACCAGCGACGACGAGGCTTCCGGGAACATCGGCAGGCTGAAGCGCAGGAAGCCGTAGCCGCCGAGCTTCAGCAGCACGCCCGCCAGGATCACCGACCCCGCGGTCGGCGCCTGCACGTGCGCGTCGGGCAGCCAGGTGTGGACCGGCCACATCGGCATCTTCACCGCGAAGGAGGCGAAGAAGGCGAGCCACAGCCAGGTCTGCACGTCGGCCGGGAAGTCATAGTTCATCAGCGCCGGGATCGACGTCGTGTCCGCCGTGATGCTCATGTAGAGCATCGCGATGAACATCAGCAGCGAGCCGAGCAGCGTGTACAGGAAGAACTTGTACGATGCGTAGATGCGGTTCGCCCCGCCCCAGATGCCGATGATCAGGAACATCGGAATGAGGCCGGCTTCGAAGAAGATGTAGAACAGGAAGATGTCCTGCGCCGCGAAGGTGCCGATCATCAGCACCTCGGTGAGCAGGAACGCCGCCATATATTCCGGCACGCGCTTCTCGATCGCCTGCCACGACGCGCCAATGCAGATCGGCATCAGGAAGACGCTGAGCGCGATCAGCAGCAGGGCGTAGCCGTCGATGCCCAGCGCCCAGGCGAAGCGGCCAAACACGGGCGCATATTCGACGAACTGCCACTGGGCGCCGCCCACGTCGAAGCTGAGCCACAGGATCACGCCGAGCGCGAGATCGGCCAGCGTTGCGGCGAGCGCGAGCCAGCGGGCGCTGCTTGCGGACAGGAAGAGGCAGGCGACCGCGGCAATGGCCGGGATCGCGAGCATCACGGAAAGGATCGGGAAGGATGTCACGACTTAACGTCCGTTCGCCCTGAGCTTGTCGACAGGCAGGAAGCCTGCGGATGAAACACGGGCTTCGACATGCTCAGCCCGAACGGTGTGGAGATGGCGCCGGTCATCCTGCGATGACCCAGGTGGCCGCGGCGGTGAGGCCGATCAGCATCACGAACGCATAGGTATAGACATAGCCCGTCTGGATCCGCCCGGCGACGCGGCTGGACAGCGCCACCACCCAGGCCGAGCCGTTCGGCCCGAAGCGGTCGATCGTGCCCTCGTCACCCTTGTGCCACAGCAAACGACCGATCGCGAAGGCGGGGCGGACGAAGAGCAGATGATAGAGCTCATCGAAATACCATTTGTGCGCCACGAAATCGTACAGGACGTCGAACGTCGTGGTGAAGCGCTTGGGCAAGTCGGTGCGCCAGATGTAGGCCATCCAGGCCCCCACCAGGCCGATGATCATCACGATCGTCGCGGCGAGCTTCACCAGCAGCGGAACTGCATGCATTTCGTGCATCAGATGTTCGTTGAAGAACAGGCTGCCGCGCCAGAACGTCTCGCCCGCCTCCGGCTCGATGAACCAGTGATGGAAGACGAAGCCCGCGAACACCGCGCCCAGCGACAGCACGATCAGCGGGATCAGCATCACGGCCGGGCTTTCGTGCGGGTGGTAACCCGCCGTGCCGGTCGGCACTTCATCCGCATCAGCGCCATGGGCGTGCGGCGAATGGCCGGCATCCTCATGCGCCATCCCGCCATGCGCCTCTGCGGCATGATCGTCCGCGTCATGCACGGGATCATGATGATGCGCATCATGAACGGCGTGCTGGATATGCTCCGACCCGGCCCAGCGCGGCTTGCCCCAGAAGGTGAGGAACATCAGGCGCCAGGAATAGAAGCTGGTCAGCAGTGCCGCGAAGGTACCGACCCAGAAGGCGCCCTGCCCGCGGCCCGATGCCCAGGCCACTTCAAGGATCGCGTCCTTGGAATGATAGCCGGCGAAACCGCCAACGCCATAGATGCCGACACCCGTGATCGCCAGCGTGCCGAGCAGCATCGCCCAGAAGGTGATCGGGATATGCTTCCGAAGGCCGCCGTAGAAGCGCATGTCCTGCTCGTGGTGCATCGCATGAATGACCGAACCGGCACCCAGGAACAGCAATGCCTTGAAGAAGGCGTGCGTGAATAGGTGGAACATCGCCGCGCCATAGGCGCCGACGCCGGCGGCGAAGAACATGTAGCCGAGCTGCGAACAGGTCGAATAAGCGATCACGCGCTTGATGTCGGTCTGCGTCGTGCCGATCGTCGCGGCGAACAGGCAGGTCGCGGCACCGATGCCGGTGACGACCATCAGCGCGGTCTGCGACGTTTCGAACATCGGCGACAGACGGCACACCATGAAGACGCCCGCGGTGACCATGGTCGCCGCGTGGATCAGCGCCGACACCGGGGTCGGGCCCTCCATCGCATCCGGCAGCCAGGTGTGCAGGCCGAGCTGCGCCGACTTGCCCATCGCGCCGACGAACAGGAGCAGGCACAGCACCGTCATCGTATCGAAGCGGTAGCCGAGGAAGCCAATGGTCGAGCCGGCCATGCCGGGCGCCGCTTCTAGGATCGCGGGGATCGAGACGGTATCGAACACCAGATAGGTGCCGAAGATCCCGAGCATGAACCCAAGGTCACCGACGCGGTTGACGACGAACGCCTTGATCGCGGCGGCCTGCGCGCTCGGCTTCTTGAACCAGAAGCCGATCAGCAGGTAGCTCGCGAGACCGACGCCTTCCCATCCGAAGAACATCTGGATGAGGTTGTCGGCCGTCACCAGCATCAGCATCGCGAAGGTGAACAGCGACAGATAGGCGAAGAAGCGCGGCTGATCAGGGTCCTCGCTCATATAGCCCCAGCTATAGAGGTGAACGAGTGCCGAGACGCTGGTGATCACCACCAGCATGACGGCGGTCAGCGCATCCACGCGCAGCGACCAGGATGCGTCGAACGTGCCCGAGGTGAGGAAGTGCAGCACCGGCGTGACGCTTGCTTCGAGGCCGCCGGTCATGAAGCCGATGAAGATCGGCCATGACAGGGCGCACGACACGAACAGCGCACCGGTGGTGATGCCCTTGGCGACGGTGCCGGGGATCGACTTGTTGGCGAAGCCGGCGACGATCGCTGCCAGCAGCGGCAGGAAAACGATGAGAAGAATGGAGTTCACTTCGCCTCACCCACCATCGTCATTCCCGCGAAGGCGGGAATCCATACGCGCAACGTCGCGGCTCCTTCGACACGGTAGAGGTTATGGATCCCCGCCTGCGCGGGGATGACGGTCGCGAAAGGCACCGGCATCACCCCTTCATCCGGCTGGGATCGTCAACCGAGATCGAGCCCCGGCCGCGGAAGAAGATGACGAGGATCGCAAGCCCGATCGCCGCCTCGCCGGCGGCGACGGTCAGCACGAACATCGCGAACACCTGGCCGACGAGATCGTTCAGCGCCGCGCTGAACGCGACGAGATTGATGTTCACCGCGAGCAGGATCAGCTCGATCGCCATCAGGATGACGATGATGTTCTTCCGGTTGAGGAAGATGCCGAGCACGCCCATCGTGAACAGCAGCGCCGCCACGACGAGATAGTGGATGAGCCCGATCGACCCGTTCACAGCTGCACCCCCTGTCCGATTTCCGGCCGCATGTTGCGCGTCGCATCCTGCGGCCGGCGCGCGACCTGAGCCGCGATATTCTGTGGGCGGACGCCCTGCCGCTGACGATGGGTCAGAACGATCGCACCGATCATCGCCACCAGCAGCACGAGGCCCGCGCCTTCGAACACGAACAGGTAGCGCGTGTAGAGCAGGTTGCCGATCGCCTGGATGTTCGGGATGGTCGGATCAACCGGCGCACCGCGGCGCGCGAGATCCACACCGCCCGCGCTCCATGCGCCGACCGCGATCAGGATCTCCGCGACCAGCGCCACCGCCAGCACCAGCCCGATGCCGAAATAGCGCACAAAGCCGGCGCGCAGCTCCGCAAAATCGATGTCGAGCATCATGACGACGAACAGGAACAGCACCGCGACCGCGCCGACATAGACGATGACGAGGAGCATCGCGATGAACTCGGCTCCGACCAGCACCATGAGCCCGGCGGCGTTGAAGAACGCCAGGATCAGCCAAAGCACGCTGTGCACCGGATTGCGCGAGCCGATCGTCATCGCGCCGGAAACCAGCACGACGATCGCGAAAATGTAGAAGGCGATGGCCTGGATCATGCCGCCACCCCGGGGAAGTGTTGAATCATCGCGCGCCGCCTATCGGTATGCCGCATCGGCGGCAAGGTTCGCCGCAATGGCGCTTTCCCAGCGGTCGCCGTTATCCAGCAGCTTGGCCTTGTCGTAGAGCAGCTCCTCGCGCGTCTCGGTCGCGAACTCATAGTTCGGGCCTTCGACGATCGCGTCCACCGGGCAAGCTTCCTGGCAGAGGCCGCAATAGATGCACTTCGTCATGTCGATATCGTAGCGCGTGGTGCGGCGGCTGCCGTCCTCACGCGGTTCGGCCTCGATCGTGATCGCCTGTGCCGGGCACACCGCCTCGCACAGCTTGCATGCGATGCAGCGTTCCTCGCCATTGGGATAGCGGCGCAGCGCATGTTCGCCGCGGAAGCGCGGCGACACGGGATTGCGCTCGAACGGATAGTTGATCGTCGCCTTGGGCTTGAAGAAATACTTCAAGGTCAAAGCGTGCGCCTTCACGAATTCCCAAAGGGTGAAGGCCTTGATCGTGGAAGCGATACCCATATCAGATCCCAACCCGGTTCAGCATCAGAACGCCGGACACGAGGAATACCCAGAACAGCGAGACCGGGAGGAACACCTTCCAGCCCAGCCGCATCAGCTGGTCGTAGCGATACCGCGGGACGGTGGCCTTCACCCAGCTGAAGCAGAAGAAGAAGAACAGGATCTTGGCGAACAGCCAGATGATCCCCGGCACGTAATAGAGCGGCGCCCAATCGATCGGCGGCAGATAGCCGCCCCAGAAGAGCGTCGCGTTGAGCGTGCACATCAGGATGACGTTGGCATATTCGCCGAGCCAGTAGAGCGCGAAGCTCATTGACGAATATTCGGTCTGGTAACCCGCGACGAGCTCCGATTCCGCCTCGGTCAGGTCGAACGGTGCGCGCTGAGTCTCGGCAAGCGACGAGATGAAGAACATCACCGCCATCGGGAACAGCAGCGGATTGAGGAAGAAGCCGTTGATCGGCGTGTTCAGCACGCCGCGCTGCGCCTCGACGATCGAGGTGAGGTTGAACGAGCCCGCCCACATCACGATCGAGATCAGGATGAAGCCGATCGCGACTTCGTAGCTGACCATCTGCGCCGCGGCGCGGATCGCCGAGAAGAACGGATATTTGGAGTTCGACGACCAGCCGGCGAGGATGATGCCGTACACGCCGAGCGACGAGGCCGCGAGAACGTAGAGCAGACCGACGTTGATGTCGGCGAGCACCACGCCAATGTCGAACGGCACCACCGCCCAGACGATCAGCGCCACCGTGAAGGTGATGATCGGCGCGAGCAGGAACAGGCCGCGGTTCGCCGCTGCGGGGACGATCGTCTCCTGCAGGAAAACCTTCAGGCCGTCCGCAAACGACTGAAGCAGGCCGAACGGACCGACGACATTGGGGCCGCGACGCAGCGCCATCGCCGCCCAAATCTTGCGATCGGCGTAGATGATCATCGCCACCGCCAGCATCAGCGGCAGCGCAATGACGAGGATGCCGATCAGCGTGGAAAGGAACCACGCCCAGCCATAGGGCAGACCGACGGTGGTGTTGAAAAAGGCGGTCATTCCGCGGCCTCCGCGAAGGTTTCGCCGTGGACCAGTTCGGCCGAGCAGCGCTGCATCGTCGGCGAGGCGCGGCAGATCGCGTTCGTCAGGTAGAAGTCCTTGATCGGATAGCCTTCCAGCACGCCCTCAGCGCGCGTGTCGAGCGACGGCGGGTTCCAGGCGTAGGTCACCAGGCCCTCGTTCGCGAGATCGGGGCAATCGAGCGCCATGGCGGCGCGCAATTCCTCCAACGTGTCGAACGGCAGCACAGTGCCGAGCCGCTCCGACAGCGCGCGCAGGATCGTCCAGTCCTCACGCGCGTCACCCGGCGGGAAAACCGCGCGATTGCCACGCTGCACGCGGCCCTCGAGGTTCACGTAAGTGCCCGACTTTTCGGCATAGCTCGCACCCGGCAGCACCACATCGGCCGCGGCGGCGCCCTTGTCGCCATGGTGGCCGATATAGACTTTGAAGCCGGCGAACTTGGTGAAGTCCGCTTCGTCGGCGCCCAGGAAGAAGGCGAGCTTCGCGTCCTTAAGCGCTGAAATACCATCCTTCTGCGCATAGCCGAGCATGAGCCCGCCCATGCGAGCGGCGGAGAAGTGGACGACGTTATAGCCGTTCCAGCCATCGCGCACGAGGTTCAGCGACTTGGCGAGCTCCAGCGTGGCACCATGCGCACCCTTGAGCGCCGCGCCGCCGACGATCACCGCCGGACGCTCCGCCTTGCCGAACGCTTCGGTCAGCGCCTCCGGCAGATTGCCGAGCACCGACAGGTCGTTGCCGAGCCATTCCACCTTGTAGGTCAGCTCGGTCTCGGGCCCGATCGCCCACACCTTCGCACCGCGCTTGATCGCCTTGCGGATGCGCGTGTTGACGAGGCTCGCCTCCCAGCGGAGGTTGGTACCGACCAGCAGGATCGCGTCCGCGCGCTCGATGCCCGCGATGGTGGAGTTGAAGTTCACCGCCGCGAGGCTCGACGTGTCATAGGCCATGCCGGTCTGGCGACCTTCGAGCAGCGACGAGCCCATCGACTTCAGCAGCGCCTTGGCCGCGAACATCGTCTCGCAATCGACGATGTCACCCGCGACGGCAGCGACGCTGTCACCGGCGGTCTTCGCCACGTCCGCGATAACGGCGAACGCCTCGTCCCAGGTCGCGGACACGAGCTTGCCGTCTCGGCGCACATAGGGACGATCGAGGCGGCGGCGGACCAGGCCGTCGACGGCGTGACGCGTCTTGTCGGTCGCCCACTCCTCGTTGACGTCCTCGTTGATGCGCGGAAGCGCGCGCAGCACCTGGCGCCCGCGGCTGTCGAGGCGGATGTTCGTGCCGACCGCGTCCATCACGTCGATGGTGAGCGTCTTCTTCAGCTCCCAAGGCCGCGCCTCGAACGAATAAGGCTTGGAGGTGAGCGCGCCGACCGGGCACAGATCCACGACGTTGCCCGACAGTTCGCTCGTCACCGCCTCTTCGAGGTAGGAGGTGATCTGCATGTTCTCGCCGCGATAGATCGCGCCGATCTCCTCGACGCCCGCGACTTCCTCGGCGAAGCGGATGCAGCGGGTGCACTGGATGCACCGCGTCATCACCGTCTTCACGATCGGGCCCATGTACTTTTCGGTCACGGCGCGCTTGTTCTCGCCGAAGCGCGAATGGCCGCGGCCATAAGCCACCGACTGGTCCTGCAGGTCGCACTCGCCGCCCTGATCGCAGATCGGGCAATCGAGCGGGTGGTTGATCAGCAGGAATTCCATGATGCCCTCACGGGCATGCTTCACCATCGGCGAGGTGGTGAAGACTTCCTGATTGTCCGCCGCCGGCAGCGCGCACGACGCCTGCGGCTTGGGCGGCCCCGGCTTCACCTCGACCAGGCACATGCGGCAATTGCCGGCGATCGACAGCCGCTCGTGATAACAGAAACGCGGGATTTCCTTGCCAGCCGCCTCGCACGCCTGGAGCACAGTGGCTCCGGCGGGCACCTCGACCTCGATCCCGTCTACCTTAAGCTTGGGCATTGTTACGTCCAGTGGATTGGCCCGCAGTGACGGCGCTCGTCACGCGGCGATACAGCGCGCCGGCGACCAGCGAGCGGACATGGAACGGCTTGATCGACAGCTTCACATCCTGCGGCACGCAGGCCTGGAGCGCCGGTCCGAGCGCCTGGAAATGCTGCAACTCCTCCGGTGTCTCCGGCTGAGCGCGCAGCATCTGCGCGGCGATATCGGGGCGGGCGCGGACCGCGCAGTCAACCACGCCGTGATGCATAGAAGCATTCGGAGACAACACCACGCGGACCGGCGTGGTTGGAGGCACCGTCGCCGCCTTCGCCAGCAACGCGCCGCCGTTCTCCGTGAGCAGCGCCTCAGCAATGGCACCTTCGACAGCTACCGGATCCAGCGTCGCCGAACGCGATCCGCTCAGGCAGGTAATCATCGATTGGCGGAACGCGTTCATCGATTTGCGCTCGGCCGGGTCAGTGCTGCTCGCCAGAACATAGCGCTGCGCACCCCCGCGGTTCAGACGCAGCGCGCACTGCGCCATTTGACGGCTGCGATCGGTCTGAGACATCATCTGCGTCGAACGGCCGAACGTGCCCGGCGGCGTCTGCGCAGCCAGGGGCACGGCCAATGCCGCCGTTGCCATCGCAACAGGGACGCAGATGCGGTTCACTCGGCCGCTTCCTGCATCGGCGCCAGCGTGCCGCCCTTACGTTCCGTGATCCGCCGTTCCAGCTCGGGGCGGAAGTGGCGGATGAGGCCCTGGATCGGCCAGGCCGCGGCGTCGCCAAGCGCGCAGATCGAATGGCCTTCGACCTGCTTCGTCACCTGCTGGAGCATGTCGATCTCGCCGATCTCGGCGTCGCCGGTGCGCAGCCGCTCCATCACGCGCCACATCCACCCGGTACCCTCGCGGCACGGCGTGCACTGGCCGCAGCTCTCGTGCTTGTAGAAATACGAGATGCGGCTGATCGCGCGGACGACGTCGGTGGACTTGTCCATGACGATGATCGCCGCGGTGCCGAGGCCCGAGCCGACCGCCTTCAGGCCGTCGAAGTCCATCGGCGCGTCCATGATCTCCTTCGCCGGCACCAGCGGCACCGACGAGCCACCCGGGATCACCGCGAGCAGATTGTCCCAGCCGCCGCGAATGCCGCCGCAATGCTTCTCGATCAGCTCGCGGAACGGAATGCTCATCGCTTCCTCGACCACACAGGGCTTTTCCACGTGCCCGCTGATCTGGAAGAGCTTGGTGCCCTTGTTGTTCTCAGCGCCGAAGCTGGCGAACCAGTCCGCGCCGCGCCGCAGGATCGTCGGCGCGACCGCGATGCTCTCGACGTTGTTGACGGTCGTCGGGCAGCCGTAGAGGCCGGCACCGGCCGGGAATGGCGGCTTCAGGCGCGGCTGGCCCTTCTTGCCCTCCAGGCTCTCGATCATCGCAGTTTCTTCGCCGCAGATGTAGGCCCCGGCGCCGCGATGGACGAAGACGTCAAAGTCATAGCCCGAGCCGCAGGCGTTCTTGCCGACCAGCCCGGCGTCATACGCCTCCTGCACCGCTGCGAAGAGCGTCTCCGCCTCGCGGATATATTCGCCGCGAATGTAGATGTAGGCAGCGCGGGCGCGCATCGCGAAACCGGCGACCAGCGCACCCTCGATCAGCTTGTGCGGATCGTGGCGGATGATCTCGCGATCCTTGCACGAACCAGGCTCGGATTCGTCGGCGTTGATGACCAGGAAGCTCGGCCGCTCGGGGCTTGGCGTCTTAGGCATAAACGACCATTTCGTGCCGGTCGGGAAGCCTGCGCCACCACGGCCGCGCAGCCCCGAGGCCTTGATCACGTCAATGATCTTGTCCTGCCCGAGATCGAGCAGCGCCTTGGTATTGTCCCAATCGCCGCGCTGACGGGCAGCCTGCAGCGTCCACGGCTGATAGCCATAGAGATTGGTGAAGATGCGGTCCTTGTCCGTCAGGGACGTGATCACGCTCATGCGCTCGCTCCCACGGCAGGGGTGTTCCATTCGGAACGATAATCGTGATTCTCGTTCACCATCGCGGTCAGCGTGGTCGGGCCACCGAGCGGCTCCACCGTGTGGCGACCGGGCTCCTGCGTGCCCGCCTTGGGCTGCTCGCCACGCGCCAGCGCATCGAGGATCGCGAGGGTGCGATCGTAATCGAGATCCTCGTAATTATCGTCGTTGATCTGGACCATCGGCGCCGAGGCGCAATTGCCCATGCATTCCACCTCGGTCAGCGTGAACAGGCCATCGGGCGTGGTCTTGCCCTTGGTCAGGCCACGGTTCTTGCATGCCGCCAGCACATCATCCGACCCACGCAGCATGCACGGCGTCGTCCCGCAAACCTGCACGTGATAGCGGCCGACCGGCGCGAGGTTGAACATCGTGTAGAAGGTCGCGACCTCGTACACGCGCATGTACGGCACGCCGATCTCGCGTGCGACGAACTCGATCACGGGCACGGGCAGCCACCCCTGCGTCTGCGTCTCCGCACCAACCTGGCGCTGCGCCAGATCAAGCAGCGGGATCGACGCGGACTGCTCACGGCCGGCCGGATAGCGCGCAAGAATCGCGTTGCGCTTCTCGCGACTGTCGTCGGTCCACTGGAAATTGCCCCAGCGGGCGCGGGTTTCGGCCTCGTCAGGGATCTGGGGTGCGTCAGCCATCAGCGGTCACATTCACCAAAAACGATATCCATCGCGCCGAGGATGGCGGTGGTGTCCGCGAGCATGTGGCCGCGGCTCATGAAGTCCATTGCCTGCAGATGGCTGAAGGCGGTCGGGCGGATCTTGCAGCGGTACGGCTTGTTCGTGCCGTCCGACACGAGGAACACGCCGAACTCGCCCTTGGGGCTTTCCGTCGCGACATACACTTCGCCCGCGGGCACGTGATAGCCCTCGGTATACAGCTTGAAGTGATGGATCAGCGCTTCCATCGACTGCTTCATCTCGGCGCGCTTGGGCGGCACCACCTTGCGGTCGAGCGAGGCGATCGGGCCTTCCGGCATTTCGGCGAGGCACTGCTTCATGATCCGCGCCGACTGGCGGACCTCCTCCACGCGCACCATGAAGCGATCATAGCAATCGCCGCGCGTGCCGACGGGGATCTCGAAATCCATCCGGTCGTACACGTCATACGGCTGCTGCTTGCGCAGATCCCAGGGGATGCCGGCCGCACGGATCATCGGGCCGGAGAAGCCCCAGCGGATCGCATCGTCGCGGCTGACCACGGCGATGTCGACGTTCCGCTGCTTGAAGATGCGGTTGTCGGCGACGAGGCTGATCGCATCCTCGAACAGGCGCGGCAGGCGCGTGTCCAGCCACTCGGCGATATCGGTCAGCAGCTTCAGCGGCACGTCCTGGTGGACGCCGCCCGGCCGGAAGTAATTGTGGTGCATGCGCGCGCCGGTCGCGCGCTCGAGGAAGCCGTAGCAGTCCTCGCGGATCTCGAACAGCCACAGGTTCGGCGTCATCGCGCCGACGTCCATGACGTGCGAGCCCAGGTTGAGCATGTGGTTCGAGATGCGCGTCAGCTCGGCAAAGAACACGCGGAGGTATTGCGCGCGCAGCGGCACTTCGAGATCGAGCAGCTTCTCGATCGCGAGCACGAAGCTGTGCTCCATGCACGCCGGCGAGCAGTAATCGAGACGATCGAAATAGGGAATCGCCTGCGCATAGGTCTTGTATTCGATCAGCTTCTCGGTGCCGCGATGGAGCAGGCCGACGTGCGGATCGATCCGCTCGACGATCTCGCCATCCAGCTCCATGACGAGCCGGAGCACGCCGTGCGCGGCGGGGTGCTGCGGGCCGAAGTTGATCGTGTAATTCTGGATCGCGACATCGCCTTCGGTGTCGTGCGCGCCGTCCAGCGCGCCGACCGTCTTGGCGACGGCCGGATCGACCTGCGGATCCACGGTGTCGATTACGGGAGTTCCGGTCATTGGTTCTGCCCTCCCTTGCCGGGCACGACATCAGGGTCGGCGGGCTTCGGGTTAGCGTCGGACGATGGCTTGCCGGCGCCCGTCTCAGAGGTGCTGGTCGCATCCTCCTTGGCGTAGGGCTGGCTCGGCGCGTCGGCCGGCTTCTTGTCCGACTGTGCGTCGTCGGCCTTCTGGATCTTGTCGGCGTTGAGCGGCGTGGGCGCGCCCTTCGCCTGCGGCAGCGCAGCGCCCTTCTCGTCGCCCGGCAGCACGTATTCCGCGCCTTCCCACGGGCTGGTGAAGTCAAAGGTGCGGAAATCCTGCGCCAGCTTCACCGGCTCGTACACCACACGCTTCGCTTCTTCCGAATAGCGCAGCTCGACATAGCCGGTCAGCGGGAAGTCCTTGCGCTGCGGATGGCCGCGGAAGCCATAGTCCGTCAGGATGCGGCGCAGGTCCTGGTTGCCGGAGAACAGCACGCCGTACATGTCGTACACTTCGCGCTCATACCAGCCGGCGACCGGCCACATGTCGGTGACCGACGGCACCGGCGTATCCTCGCTGGCGGCGACATGGACGTGCAGGCGATGGTTGCGGGTCAGCGACAGGAGGCAATAGACCACCTCGAACCGCTCCACCCCGCGATCGGGATAGTCGACGCCCGCGATATCCATCAGCTGCTGATATTCGAGGCCAGGCGTGTCGCGCAGCGCGGTCAGCGCCGCGATCAGGTGATCGCGATGGACGTGGAGCTGGATCTCACCGACATGCGCAAAGGCATCGACCAGCCCCTGCGGGATGGCCGCGCGCACCGCGTCGAGCGTCGCGTCGTTGAGCTCATAGGCCCATCGGGGTGCCGGCGCCCTCACCGTTCGATGCTCCCCGAGCGGCGGATCTTCCGCTGCAGCTGCATGATCCCGTACAGCAATGCCTCGGCGGTCGGCGGGCAGCCCGGGACATAGATGTCCACCGGCACCACGCGATCGCAGCCGCGCACGACGGAATAGCTATAGTGATAATAGCCGCCACCGTTGGCGCACGAGCCCATCGAGATGACGTATTTCGGCTCCGACATCTGATCGTACACGCGGCGCAGCGCGGGAGCCATCTTGTTGCAGAGCGTGCCCGCCACGATCATCACGTCCGACTGGCGCGGGGAGGCGCGCGGCGCCGCGCCGAAACGCTCCAGATCATAGCGCGGCATGTTGACGTGGATCATTTCCACCGCGCAGCAGGCGAGACCAAACGTCATCCACCACAATGAGCCGGTGCGGGCCCATTGGAACAACTCCTCCGTCGAGGTGACAAGGAAGCCCTTGTCGGTCAACTCGCCGTTCAGGTCGTTGAAGAAGCCCTGATCGGGCTGGATGATGCTCGACGCACTGGCGTCGCGCTGGAGTTCGACGGGGCCGGAGTGCATGGTCATTCCCAATCCAGTGCGCCCTTCTTCCAGGCGTAAACGAGCCCGAGCGCCAATTCACCAATGAAGATCATCATGCTGATCCAGGCGGTCCAGCCGAGATCGAACACGCTGACTGCCCAAGGATATAGGAAGGCGGCCTCGAGATCGAAGATGATGAACAGGATCGCAACCAGATAGAATCGCACGTCGAACTGCGCGCGGCTGTCTTCGAATGCGGGGAAACCGCATTCATATTCGCTCAGCTTTTCCACCGTCGGCTTGTGCGAACCGGTCAGGCGCGACACGGCCATGGGTAGAAATACGAATGCCGACGACAGAACCAGCGCGACCGCCAGGAACATCAGAATCGGCAGATATTGCGACAGGTCGACCATGACGCTCTCTCTGGGACTTCTCCCGCACGTGCGAACGGGATTTCGGGCGCCGCTTTAGGCCCGCTGAACCGAGGGGGCAAGGCATCGGACCCGTGAGAATCACTCGCAAGTTCACGGGGGTGGCCGGGGTTCCGGGCATCCGCTAGCAACCACGACCATGACAGCGTTGAGCCAAGTTGAAGAACGCGCGGTCGCGGCTGCAAGCGCGTCGCCCATGCTCCTGCGCACGCGCACCTGGGCGGCAGTGAACAGCGGCACGGGCAACATCGCCGGGCTCGCCACGATGGCGGGGATGCTGGCGGACGCCTTCAGCGCGCTGCCCGGCGCGCTCCGGCTGGTGGAGCCGGTCGCGGCGGAGCGCGTGGCAGTCGACGGAACGGTGTCGGCGGTGACACACGGCCGTCACCTCCACCTGTCCGTCAGGCCCGATGCGGCGCGCCGGTTGCTCCTGACGGGCCATATGGACACGGTCTACCCGGCGGATCATCCATTCCAGGTGCTGACCGATCGGCCGGACGGGACGGTC
The DNA here is from genome assembly GCF_900109205.1 of Sphingomonas sp. OV641. Lineage (NCBI taxonomy): Bacteria > Pseudomonadati > Pseudomonadota > Alphaproteobacteria > Sphingomonadales > Sphingomonadaceae > Sphingomonas > Sphingomonas sp. OV641. The sequence goes on from NZ_FNZB01000001.1 coordinate 2,118,887, forward strand.
AACGGCCCCGGCGTGGCGGATATGAAGGGCGGGCTTGCCGTCATGCTGGCGGCGCTGGAGGCCGTGGAGGCGGCCGGATGCCCGATCGGCTATGACGTGATCATCAATTCCGACGAGGAAACCGGCTCCTTCTCCTCCGCCGGGCTGATCGAAGACGCCGCCCGCGGGAAGATCGCCGCCCTTACCTATGAGCCAGCCCTGCCCGACGGCACCCTGGCCGGCGCGCGTGGGGGCACGGGCAATTTCTCGATCGTCGTGCGCGGACGCTCGGCCCATGCCGGGCGCAATCCGCAGGACGGGCGCAATGCCATAGTCGCCGCCGCCGCGCTGGCGCTGGCGCTGAACGCCGCCAAGAGCCCGCGTCTGTCGGTGAACCCGGCGCGGATCGACGGCGGCGGCCCGAACAATGTCGTACCGGACCTGGCGGTGCTGCGCGTCAACTTCCGCCCCGCCGACGCTGCGGAGATCGCGCGCGCACAGGCAGCCATCGACGCCGCCGTGGCCGAGGTCGCGGCGGCGCACGATGTGCAGATAGAGGTGCATGGCAGCTTCAACCGGCCGCCCAAGCCGATCGACGCTGGCGCGGCACGGCTGTTCGGCCTGGTGCAAGCGGTGGGCACGGACCTGGGCGTGCCCATTACCTGGCGCGACACGGGCGGGGTATGCGACGGCAACAACATCGCCGCCGCCGGCACGCCGGTGATCGACACAATGGGCGTGCGTGGCGGCGCGATCCATTCAGCGGACGAATATCTGATCGTCGACAGCCTCGCCGAGCGCGCTGGACTGTCGGCCGTCACCATCCTGCGACTGGCGGAGAACGGCTTGTGACTTTCGTGGTTCGCGCGGCGCGCGACGAGGATCTGGCGCACCTTTACGAGATGGCGAAGCTGACCGGTGGCGGCTTCACCAACCTGCCGCCGGATCGCAGCGCGCTGCGCGCCAAATTGGATCGCAGCCATGCCGCCTTCGGCCGCGACGAGCCAAGCGTCGAAGACGAGCTGTTCGTCCTGATCCTGGAGAATGTCGCCACGGGCGAGGTGCGCGGCACCTGCCAGATCTTCACCCAGGTCGGACAGCGGCACCCCTTCTACAGCTATCGCATCAGCATGCTGACCCAGCACAGCCGCGAGCTGGACCGGACCTTTCGCGCCGAAATGCTGTCGCTGACCACCGATCTGGAAGGATCAAGCGAGGTGGGCGGCCTGTTCCTGCACCCGGGGGAGCGCGCAGGCGGGCTCGGCCTGCTGCTGGCGCGCAGCCGCTACCTGTTCATCAGGGCGCATCGCCAGCGGTTCGGCGAGCGCATCCTGGCCGAATTGCGCGGGGTGATCGACGAAGCGGGCGGATCCCCGTTCTGGGACGGGCTGGCCGGGCGCTTCTTCGGCATGAACTTCCAGGATGCCGACGCCTTCAATGCGATCCACGGTCATCAGTTCATTGCCGACCTGATGCCCAAGCATCCGATCTATACCGCCATGCTGTCCGAAACCGCGCGCGCCGCGATTGGCCTGCCCCATCCGTCGGGGCGGGCGGCGATGCGGATGCTGGAGAATGAAGGGTTCGCGTTCGAAAAATATATCGACATCTTCGATGGCGGCCCGACCATGACGGCGCGCATCGACGCGGTGCGATCGATCCGCGAAGCCCAGGAGGCGCGCGTTGGCGCGGTGGACCGGGATGGCGGCACCGAGGCGTTGGTGGCGCACGGGCACCTTTCCGATTTCCGCTGCGCCTTCGGCAACGTGCGCGGCGACGGAGAAACGGTGGTGATCGATCCGGATTGCGCCCATGCGATCGGCGCGACCGACGCGTCGCGGGTGCTCCACGTGGCACGGATCTGATCGGCGACGCCACGGCAAATCGGGACACGAAAGCCTTCATGATGCAGGAAATCAACTTCGACGGCATCGTCGGGCCCAGCCACAATTACGCCGGCCTCAGCCCCGGCAATCTGGCCGCCACCCGCAACGCCGGCGCCACGGCGCATCCGCGCGCCGCGGCCCTGCAGGGAATCGCCAAGATGCGCGCCAATCTGGCGCTGGGGCTGCCGCAAGGCATCCTGTTGCCGCACGCCCGCCCGGATCATGCCTGGCTCGCCGCGCTCCACCTGGATTACGCCGGCGCCCCTGGGCATTTGAAGGCGCGCGCCTTCTCCGCCTCGCCGATGTGGGCCGCCAATGCCGCCACCGTCTCGCCCGCGCCAGACACCGGGGACGGCCGCTGCCACCTCACCGTCGCGAACCTCGTCACCATGCCCCACCGCAGCCATGAATGGCCGGCGACGCTGGCGCAGTTGCGGCTGGCCTTCGCCAATCCGCATTTCGCGGTTCACCCGCCCGTACCCGCCCCGTTCGGCGACGAGGGCGCGGCCAATCACATGCGGCTTTGCGCGCGGCACGACGCGCCCGCCGTCGAGGTCTTCGTTTATGGCGAAAGCGGCGGCCCCTTCCCTGCCCGGCAGCATCGCGATGCCTCGGAAACGGTCGCCCGGGCGCATCGGCTTGATCCCGGTCGCACCCTCTTCGTGCAGCAATCGCCCGAGGCCATCGCCGCGGGCGCCTTTCACAATGACGTGGTCGCCGTGGCGAACGAACGCGTCCTGTTCGCCCACGAACAGGCCTTTGCCGATCGGCAGGGCTTCTTCGCCGACCTCCGCCGCCTGTTGCCCGAGGTGGAAATCGTGGAAGTGCCGGCCGACCGTGTCAGCCTGGCCGATGCCATCCAATCCTATCTGTTCAACGCACAGCTGGTCACGGCGAGCGGGGGTACGCAGACGCTCATCGTTCCGGCTGAAGCGCGCGGCAATGCCGCGGTCTGGTCATGGCTGCAGGATCACCTTGCCGGCAATGGCCCGATCCGCGCGGTTGAAGTGGTGGACGTGCGCGAGTCCATGGCGAACGGGGGCGGCCCCGCGTGCCTGCGGCTACGCGTTGCCTGCGACCCGGCGCTGGTGGATCCGCGATTCCTGGTCGACGCGGCAAAGCTGGACCGGATCGCGGATGTCATCGCCGGGCACTGGCCCGAGGCGATCGCCCCCGATGCGATCGGCGACCCGGGCGTGATCGCGCAGGTGGGCCGTGCGCACCGCGCGCTCTACGAAGCGCTCGACCTTGTCGGATTGCTTAACAGTTGACGGTGGCCGGCCGGCGCCAAGTGGCGGAAATCCGCCACTGGCCCGGCACTTGCTTCGTTAACGATATGTTTACCAAGATCGCCCGGCTCTTCACGATCAAGACGAAGTTCGAGGCGTTCATGGTGATCTATGGCCTGGGCCTGGGCGCGACGGAGCGCGGCGTGCACTATCTCCACGACTATCCCGGCGTCGGCGGCTGGCTGCTGTTTTCCGTCTGCCCGATCGCGGTTTTCATGGCGGGCGGGCGCATCCTGGAATCGGTGGAGCGCAACGGCGGCTGAGGGCGGCGCACGCAAGCGGTGGTCGCTCTGCCGGACTGTCGGTCGATCTTACAGCCCGGCGGGGCGGGAGATCCGGTAGGTCACGGTGCGGCGCCGGGGATCATCCACGGCGAACAGCGGGTGATCGAAGTCTGACGCGGGATCATGCGCCATGCCGAGCCGCTCCATCAGCAAGCGGCTTTTCGCGTTGCTCTCGGCAGTAATGGCCACGATCGCGTCTTCTGTTCGGTTCGCCCAGCCCCAGGCGATCGCGGCAGCAGCCGCCTCGCGCGCATAGCCGGTCCCCCAGAACGGCACCGCGAGCATCCAGCCGATTTCCAGCATGCCCGCGATCGGGGTGTGCGGGGCCCCCGGCTTCAGCCCGCAAAAACCGATCGTCGCCCCACCCTCGCGGAGCACCAGGGCACGAAAGCCGAGCGGCGCGTAAGAGGCGTGGCGCGCGATCGCCATGTCGCTTTCCGCCGCATTCTTCAGCGGCCCGAGATCGGCCATGACCGCCGGATCCGCCCACATGTCGTGGAGCGGCGCGCGATCCTCCGCCTGGGGCACACGCATCAGCAAGCGGCCGGTCTCGATCGCCACCGGAGCAAGAGACGCGTCAGCCATCAACCGAGCAAGCGTGCGGCGTGCACCGCGTGATAAGTGAGGACGCCCGAGCAACCCGCGCGCTTGAACGCCGTCAGCGTTTCCAGGACCATCGCGTCGCGATCCGCGGCGCCGGCCGCCACCGCCGTCTCGATCATCGCATATTCGCCGGACACCTGATAGGCGAACACCGGCACCTCAAACCGCTCCTTCACGCGGCGCGCGATGTCGAGATACGGCAGGCCGGGCTTGACCATCACGCTGTCCGCCCCCTCCGCCAGATCGAGCGCGACTTCGCGGAGGGCTTCCTCCGCATTGCCGTAATCCATCTGATACGTCTTCTTGTCGCCTTTCAGCAGGCCGCGGCTGCCGACCGCATCGCGGAATGGGCCGTAAAAGGCGCTCGCATATTTGGCGGCATAGGCCATGATCTGGACATTGTGGTGGCCGGTCCCTTCCAGCGCCGCGCGGATGGTGCCGATCCGGCCATCCATCATGTCCGACGGGGCGACGATATCGGCGCCGGCCGCCGCCTGATTGAGCGATTGGCCGACCAGCGCCTCGACCGTCGCGTCGTTCAACACATAGCCGGCCGCATCCACCAGCCCGTCGTGGCCGTGCGCGGTATAAGGATCGAGCGCGACATCGGTGAGGATGCCGATATCCGGGACCGCATCCTTGATCGCACGGATCGCGCGGCACATCAGATTGTCGGGATTGAGCGCCTCGCGCCCATCCTCCGTGCGCAGCGCCGCCGGCGTGTTCGGAAAGAGCGCCAGGCAGGGGATGCCGAGCGCCCGTGCCTCCTTCGCCCGCGCGACGATGAGGTCGACTGACCAGCGCGACACGCCCGGCAGGCTGGCGATCTGCTCCTCCGTATCCTGCCCTTCCGTGACGAACAGCGGCCAGATCAGATCGGCGGGCGTCAGCGTCGTTTCGCGATGCAGCCGCCGGCTCCAGTCGGCGGCACGGGTGCGGCGCATGCGCAGCGCGGGAAAGGAAGCGTGCATGGCGCTGCCTTGCGCCCGCGATACGCCCCGCGCAAGCGTTACGGGGGCGAATCGGCCTGCCGTGCGTTGGGGCGGCATGAGCGAGATCCGGTCGGCCGCGTTGATCGTCAACGCCAAGTCACGCAAGGGACAGAAGCTATTCCGGCGCGCGTGCAAGCGGCTGGAAGAGCTGCCTTTCACCGTCGACGCCCATGCCGTTCAGAAGCCCAAGCACCTGGAACGGACCGTCCGTCATGCGCTGTCGAAGAAACCGGATCTAGTGATCCTTGGCGGGGGTGACGGGACGGTCAGCGGTCTGGTCGATCTGCTGCTTGGCGAAGACGTGATCCTTGGCGTCCTGCCGCTTGGCACCGCCAACAGCTTCGCCCGCACCCTTGGCCTGCCGCTGGACGTGGACGGCGCGATCGAAGTGCTGGCGACGGGCGTGCCGAAGCGGATCGACCTGGGCATGATCGACGGCGACTATTTCGCCAATTGCGCGGCGATGGGCCTGTCGCCGCAGATTGCCGAAACGGTGCCGCACAATCTGAAAAAGGTGCTTGGGCGGATCGGCTATCTAGGTTGGGCCGGGCTACAATATCTGCGCTTCCGACCATTCATCCTGACGGTGGACGACGGAACGGAGGAAAAGCGAATGCGGGTGGTGGAGGTGCGCATCTCCAATGGCCCGTATCATGGCGGCACCTGGCTGGTGGACGAGGCCAAGGTCGATTCGGGGCAGATCGTGGTGCAGGCCGTCACCGGCCGGTATCGCCGCACGCTGCTGAAGAACTGGTTTGCCAACATCCTTGGCCTTGCAGCACGGCACCAGGACACGGTCACCTTCTCCGGCCGTGAGCTGAAGATCGACACCCGCCCCAGCCTGCCGATCTCGATCGACGGCGAAGTGCTAGCGCACACACCGGTACGGGCGCGGATCGCGCCGGGAGCGATACGCGTGATGGTGCCGCGCGAGGCGCAGCAGCAGGCGGGCTGATCGGGCAGCGCCCAGGCGGTGGCTAGACCGCCGGCTTGAGCGTGCCGGCGGGCTCGATATCGGCGTGGCTCCGCTCCTCGCAATGCTCCTCCGGGACGAGCAGGCCGCCCTCCCGCCAGCGGCCGAAGCGGTAATAGAGCGCCGCCAGCAGGGCGTTTGCCCCTGACCCCACGGGAAAGCTCCACCACAGCGCATCCGACCCGATCAGCGGCAGCAGCGCATAGGCGACCCCAAGCCGAACGGGGAACATGGCGACCGTCATGATCAGCAGCGGCCCCCAAACGGCGCCATTGGCGCGGATCACGCCGAACAGCACCATGGTCGCGCCGAACATGATGAAGCCCCAGGTCGCCAGCAGGTTGATATGCTGCGCGATCGGCACGACCGGGCTGCCGCCCGGAATGAACAGGCCGATGATCACCGTGTCGAACAACAGCACCAGCGCCACCGTCGCGCCGGTGATGAGGATATTGTAGATGAGGCCGGCACGCGTGATCCGCGCGACGCGATCCCAGCGGCCGGCACCGATATTCTGCGCCGCCATCGCCGACACGGCAGCGCCGATCGCCATGGCGGGCATCTGAACATAGCCCCAGAGCTGCTGCACGATCCCATAGGCCGCGACGGTATCGATGCCGCTGCGATTGACGAGCCCGACCATTGCCAGCGCCGATACCGACAGGACCAGCATCTGCGCGCCGATCGGCACGCCCTTGCCGACGATCGTACGCACCAGTTCGCGCTCGGGAAGGATGTAGCGGATCTCCGCGCCCTTCAACCGCAGCGGCAGATCGCGCCACGCGATCCACGCCACCAGCGCGCCGAGCGCGACGATATTGGCGATCAGGGTAGCCGTGGCGGAGCCGGCGATGCCCATGCGGGGAAACGGCCCGATGCCGGCGATGAGCAGCGGGTTCATCACCGCATCGACCAGAACGGCAAGCCCCATGAACCACAAGGGCGTGACGGAATCGCCAGTGCCCCGCAGACCCATGAACATGAGCACGAGCAGCATGGACGGCGGCAGCGCGAGAAAGATGACGCGCAGATAATCCAGCGCCGGCTCGAACGCGTCCGGCGGAGTGGCGAGGACGACGAGGATTTCAGGCGCGAAGATCCAGCCCAGCGTGCCCACGATCACCGATCCGGCGAGCACCAGCCCGATGGCGGAGCCAAAGGCACGTCGCGCCGCCTCCACATCGCGCCGGCCCCAGCTCTGGCCGACGATGATGGTCGCCGCCATCCCGAAGCCGAACACGGCGCCGAACATCAGGAACATGATGATATTGGCGTTGGACGTGGCGGCCAGCGCGCCTTCGCCCAGGAAGCGGCCAACCCAGATCGTGTTGATCGAGCCGTTCAGCGACTGCAGAACATTGGATGCCAGAGTGGGAAGCGCGAACATCAGCAGCGCCGAGCCGATCGGACCTTTGGTCAGATCGCGCTGCCCGGCACGGCCATGAACCTGGGTGATCGGTTCGTCCATGTCGCCCCCTCCTAAGCTCTTGCGCCGGCTTGTTGCCGGTTCTCACCCCTGCATGCGGCACGTCCAACCGGGCGACAAGGTGAATTCACGTTCGACAACCCGGCTGTTTGCTGGCGCGGCGACCGGAACCAGAGGGAGAAAGGGGGCGACATGGCTTCGACGGAAGGTACGTGCGCCGGCATCTTCCTTGTGCAGCCGAGCGGAAGCGGCACGGACCGGTCGACCGGCGCCTAGCTCTCGATCCGTGCCACGCCCAGGCGCGGGATGTCGATCGCAGGGCACCGGTCCATGACGACCTTCAGCCCCGCCGCTTCCGCACGCGCGGCCGCCTGCTGGTTGATGACGCCCAATTGCATCCAGACGAATTTCGCGCCGGCGGCGATCGCCTCATCCACCGCATCGCCCGCCGCTTCCGACCGGCGGAAGATATCGACCATGTCGATCGGCTCGCCGATCTGGGAAAGCTCGCGAAAGACATATTCGCCGTGAACATGCTCCCCGGTGATCTGCGGGTTGACCGGGATCACGCGATAGCCGTGCGCCTGCAATTCGCGCATCACGCCATAGCTCGGGCGATCGGGACGGTCCGAAGCTCCGACCAGCGCGATGGTGCGCGTTTCCTCTAGCAGCGCCTTGATGTCGGCATCGGCGGTCAGGGGCATGATGGGCCTTTCGACACGTGGGTGGACCCGTTCACGGCATCCCGTGCAAAGGAGCCGTTCGCCGGGGTCCGCTCGTGCCGCAGCCCTGATGCATACGGCACGACCGGTCCTTTGCTAACGCGCGCCGCCCCCGCCGGTTTCAAGCCAGTCGGCAACCCGCCCAGCAAGTGGGCGGAAGATCGCGTCGTCCGCCTCGGCAGCCGGCGGACGCCCGGCATCGGAAGCGGTGCGGATGCCGATGGTCAGCGGCACACGACCCAGAAACGGCACGCCCAGATCGCGCGCCGCCGCCTCCGCGCCGCCCTGGCCGAACGGGTCGGACGCCTCGCCGCAATGCGGGCAGACATAGCCGGCCATGTTTTCGACCAGACCGATGATCGGCACGCCCGCCTTGTTGAAGAGATCGATCGCGCGCGTCGCATCGATCAGCGCCAGATCCTGCGGTGTGGAGACGATGACCGCGCCGGCGGGGCGATATTTCTGGATCATCGTCAGCTGCACGTCCCCCGTGCCCGGCGGCAGATCCAGCACCAACGTGTCGGCGGCGCCCCAATCGGCCTCCACCAATTGCCCCAGCGCACCGGCGGCCATCGGCCCGCGCCAGGCGATCGCCTTGCCCGGCTCGATCAGTTGGCCCATCGACAGCATCGGCACCCCATAAGGCGTCGACACCGGCAACAGCACCTTGTCCTTCGCCTCCGGCCGCTGCCCTTCCGCCGCCATCAGGCGCGGCTGCGAGGGACCGTAAATGTCCGCATCGACCAGCCCGACCCGGCGACCATGCTGGCGAAGCGCAATCGCTAGGTTCGCCGCGAGCGTGGACTTGCCGACACCGCCCTTGCCGCTGGCGACCGCGATGAGCTTTCGGCTGGCGCGCTCCGCCGTTACCACCACCCGCGCGGCCGGGCCCGCCGCCATGCGGACGGCCGCCTCCAGCGCATCCCGCGCCTTTGCGTCCAGCCCCGTGGCGTCCAGCACCACGCCGACCCGCTCACCCTCGACCCGCACCGTGGCGCGCGCGCCGGCAACGGCGGCTACCGCCTGTTTCACGTCATTCTGATCCATGACCACGGGCCGTTACGCCCTTCGCGGCCGAGTGGGCACTGTTTTTCGCAGACAGGACACCTATAAAGACTGACATGACCATCCTGCCACAGTGGCTGCGCCGACCTTCGATCCTGATGAACGACTCCTCCAACGGACCCTGGGGCGGCGGCGGTGGCGACGACAATGGCGGTGCGCCGCGCAACCCCTGGGCGGTGCCGCCCAGCGGTCGAAAGGGCGCGGCCAAGCCGACCGCCCTGGACGAGTTCCTCAAAAAGGCGCGCGGCGGCGGCTCTGGCGGTGGCAGCGGCGGCCCGCAGCTGCCGCTCGGCACCAATCCGCGCAACCTGTGGCTGATCGGCCTGGCGCTGGTGGTGGCCGTGTGGGTGATCTTCACCTCGCTCCACCAGATCGGGCCGCAGCAGCGCGGCGTGGTGACGTTTCTGGGCCGCTATTCCGGCATGCTGGAGCCGGGCTTCCGCCTGACGCTGCCGGCGCCGCTGGTGGCGGTGCAGAAGGTGGACGTGGAAGCGGTGCGCGTGGATGAATTTCCGCGCGACGGCAGCGAAAACGTGCTGACGGGCGACCAGAACATCATCGACCTGGCCTATACCGTGCGCTGGCGGGTGGATAATCCGCGCGACTTCGTCTTCGAGATCAAGGATCCGGTGGAAACCGTGCGCGCCACGGCCGAAAGCGCGATGCGCGCCGTGCTGGCGACGACCACGCTGAACCAGGCGATCGGCGCCGGCCGGACCGACATCGAGGCGCGGGTCGCGCAGATGATGCAGCAGATCCTGAACGATTATAACGCCGGCGTGCGCGTGCAGGGCGTGTCGATCCGCCAGGCGGCGGCACCGGCCAGCCTGATCGACGATTTCAACGCGGTGACCGCGGCGCAGCAGGAGGCGGTAGCCAATCTCAACAACGCGCGCAGCTATTCGCAGCAGGTGATCGCGCGGGCGCAGGGCGAGGCCGCGTCGTTCGACAAGGTGTACGAACAATATCGTCTTGCGCCCGAAGTGACGCGCCGCCGCATGTATTACGAGACCATGGAGGCCGTGCTGGCCAAGACCGACAAGACCATCGTGGAAACGCCGGGCGTCGCCCCGCTGCTGCCGCTGGATCGCGCGCGCAAGCTGCAGGAACCGCAGGTTGACGTTGCCCAGCCGCAGGGAGGCGCACGATGAGCGGCGTGACCCGTAATCCGGTTGCCATCGCCTTTCTGGCGCTGGCCGCCGCGATCCTCGCCGCCATGACCTTCGCGATCGTGCCGGAGACCAAGCAGGCCGTCGTGCTGCGGCTCAACAATCCGGTGGGCCAGCCGGTGAACCAATATCAGCCCGGCCAGGTGATCGGTCGTACGGGCGCCGGCCTGATCGCGCGCATCCCGTTCATCGACAAGATCGTGTGGGTCGACAAGCGCGTGCTGGACGCCGATCTCGACAATACCTTGGTGCTTTCCACCGACCAGCTGCGGTTGAACGTGGATGCCTTTGCGCGCTTTCGCATCGTCGATCCGCTGCGCGCCGTGACCTCCACCGGCAGCACCTCCAACACCGAGGAGCGTGTCGCGGATCAGCTTCGCCCGCTGCTCGGCACGGCGCTGCGCAACGAGCTTGGCAAGGTGCCGTTTGCGGTGCTGCTGAGCCCGGAACGCGGCAAGGTGATGGATGCGATCCAGGCGTCGTTGCAGCGTGACGCCCGCCAATATGGCGCCACGATCGTGGACGTGCGCATCAAGCATGCGGACCTGCCCGACGGCAGCCCGCTCGACAGCGCGCTGCAGCGGATGCGCACCGCGCGCCAGCAGGAGGCGAACACGATCCGCGCCCAGGGCCAGAAGCAGGCGCAGATCGTTCGCGCCGAAGCCGATGCGACCGCCGCACGTATTTATGCCGAGGCGTTCAGCAAGGATGCGGGCTTTTATGACTTCTACCGCGCGATGCAGTCCTACCGGCACACGTTCGGCGCCGACGGCGGCCCGCGTCCGGAAGGGTCGACGAGCATTATCATGAGCCGCGACAATGCCTATCTGAAGGAATTCAACGGCCGTTAGGTCGGCAACGAGGACGCGCCTGGTTCATTGAACATTCAAACGCCGTTCATCGACCGGGCGGCATTATCCAACGGTTAGGCCGGACCCGGCCAAACGAGAGGAACATGACGATCGTGCGTTACGCCTACGCCCTCACTGGTGCCCTACTCCTTGGCGGCACGGCCGCCTCGCTTGCGCTGCAAAATCCGGCAACAGCGCAAAGCGCGCAGAACGAGCCGGGCTCGATCCAGGCCACTGCGCCGCGCGCCGGCGCGCCGATGAGCTTCGCCGACATGGTGGCGAAGCTGCAGCCGGCTGTGGTGAACATTTCCACCGACCAGCGCGTGACGGTTGCGCAGCCGGCAAACCCGTTCTCCGGCACGCCCTTCGCCGAATTCTTCGGTCAGTTTGGTGGTGGTCGCGGCCAGAATGGCGCGCCCGTCACCCGCGAGGCGCAATCGCTGGGGTCGGGTTTCATCATTTCGCCGGACGGCTATGTCGTCACCAACAATCACGTGGTCGCGCCGGGCAACAGCCGCGCCACGGTGGAGGCGATCCGCGTCACCCTTCCCGACCGCAAGGAATATGTGGCCAAGCTGATCGGCCGCGACGCCGCATCCGACCTCGCGCTGCTGAAGATCGATGCCAAGAGCCCGCTGCCGTACGTGAAGTTCGGCGACTCGGCGCGTGCGCGCGTCGGCGACTGGGTGGTGGCGATCGGCAATCCGTTCGGCCTGGGCGGCACGGTGACGGCGGGCATCGTTTCCGCCGTTCACCGCGTGACCGGCCAGGGCGGTGCCAATGACCGCTTCATCCAGACCGACGCCTCGATCAACCAGGGCAATTCGGGCGGGCCGATGTTCAACCTGAACGGCGAAGTGATCGGCATCAACAGCCAGATCTTCTCCCAGTCGGGCGGCAACATCGGCATCGGCTTCGCCATTCCGGCGGAGGACGCCAAGCCGATCATCGACACGCTGATGAAGGGCAAGGCGGTACAGCGCGGCTATATCGGCGTCAGCATCCAGCGCCTGACGGACGATATCGCGGCGGCGCTGAACCTCCCGAAGGATTCGGGCGAGATCATCGCCCGCGCCGAGCCGGGTGGCCCGGCCGCCAAGGCTGGCCTGCGCGCAGGCGACGTGGTGACGCGCGTGAATGGTACGCAGGTGACGCCCGATACGACGCTGTCGTACCTGGTCGCCAATGTGCCGCCGGGCGAGCAGGCGAAGCTGGATGTGATCCGCGATGGCCGCCCCACCAGCGTGACGGTCACCACGGCGGTTCGCCCGGCCGAGGAGCAGCTCGCCCAGCAGCTCGGCAATGACGACAGCTTCTCCGAGAATGATGAATCGGAAACACCGGCGGCCGGCGATGCCAATGGCATCGGCGTGACGGTGCAGCCGCTCACCCCGGCGATCGCGCGTCAGGTGGGTGTCGACTCCACCGTGCAGGGTGTCGTGATCAGTGCGGTGGATGCGACCAGCGACGCCGGCCAGAAGCTGCGTCGCGGCGACGTGATCGTATCGGTCAATTCGGTGCCGGCGCGCACGCCGGCCGATGTCGCCCGCGGGGTGCAGCAGGCCAAGGCCGCCGGCCGCCCGCAGGTGTTGCTGTCGGTGGTCCGCGGTCGCAACCCGGCCGTGTTCATCGCCGTCAAGCTCAAGTAAGCGCGATAGCAGCGAACGGATATGGGGGCCTCGCACCACGGTGCGGGGCCCCTTTTCTTTGCCGGTCAGCAGGCGGCGAACGGCTCGACATGAGCGGGCGCGAGATCATAGAAAAGATCAAGGGCGGGAGGGTGACATGGGCGACACGATCTTCATCGGCGCAGGCGAGAACGGCGCCAATCCGCAGCAGCTGAACCTTCGCCTGGCCAATCGGCACGGCCTGATCGCGGGCGCAACCGGCACCGGCAAGACCGTGACCGTGCAGGGCATCATCGAAAACCTGTCCGCCGCAGGCGTTCCCTGCTTCGTCGCCGATGTGAAGGGCGACCTCGCCGGGCTTGCCATGCCGGGCTCGCCGCTCGCCAAGGCGCACACGGCCTTTGCCGAGCGCGCGAGCGCCATCGGCCTTTCAGATTGGCACTACGCCGAGGCGCCGGTGCAATTCTGGGACCTGTATGGCGAAAAGGGCCACCCGATCCGCACCACCATATCGGAAATGGGCCCGGTGATGCTCGCCCGGTTGTTGGGGCTGAACGAGGTGCAGGAAGGCGTGCTCACCATTGCCTTCCATGTCGCGGACGAAGACGGCCTGCTGCTGCTCGATCTTGATGACCTGCAGGCGATGCTGGCGCATTGCGCGGAGCGTGCACGCGAACTCACCAGCACCTACGGCAATGTATCGAAGCAGTCGGTCGGCGCCATCCAGCGTGCGCTGCTGCAGCTGCGCAGCCAGGGCGGCGAGCGTTTCTTCGGCGAGCCGGCACTCGACCTTGCCGATTTCCTGCGCACCGACGACAGCGGGCGCGGAGTGGTGAACATTCTGGCCGCGGACCGGCTGATGGCCGCGCCGAAGCTCTACGCCACCTTCCTGCTGTGGCTGCTGTCGGAATTGTTCGAAACCCTGCCCGAAATCGGCGATCCCGATCGCCCGAAGCTGTGTTTCTTCTTCGACGAAGCGCACCTGCTGTTCGACGACGCCCCGCCAGCGCTGGTCGACAAGATCGAGCAGGTGGTGCGGCTGATCCGATCCAAGGGGGTCGGCGTCTATTTCATCACACAGAACCCGATCGACATTCCCGATACGGTGGCGGGGCAGCTCAACAACCGCATCCAGCACAAGTTGAACGCCTTCACGCCGCGCGATCAGGCGGCGGTGCGCAGCGCGGCCACCACCTTTCGCGCTAGCCCCGGGATTGACGTGGCGGCTGCCATCACCGAGCTGAAGATCGGCGAGGCGCTGGTGTCCTTGTTGCAGCCGGACGGCGCGCCCTCCCCTGTTACACGCTGCCTGATCCGTCCGCCGGCCAGTCGCGTGGGACCGATAACGGCAGAGGAGCGCAGCATCCTGCTGAGCACGGACGCGGTCGGCGACCGATATGATCAGGCGGTGGATCGCGAATCCGCCGAAGAACTGCTCGCCGCGCGCACTGCGCAAGCCGTGCAGGAGCGCGAGCAGGCAGAGGCGGGCAAGGCAGCGGACGGGCGTGACAAAGCGGACGCCAGTGCGGCCCGCGCTGCCGAGCGCGAGCAGCGCGCCTCCCCGTGGAATCAGGCCATCGCCTCCGCCACCCGCGCGGCCGGCTCCTCGATCGGGCGCCAGGTGGCCAATGAGCTGGGCAGACAGGTATTCGGCTCCGGCCGCAAGAGGGCGAGCGGCGGATTGATGGGCTCGATCGTGCGCGGCGTGCTGGGCGGGTTGTTTCGCGCCCGGTAAGGCAAGAGTAGCGGCTTGGGACCGCCAGCGCGGTCGTTGCAATCGCAACAACTGCTTTGGTCTTGCCGATTTGCGCGCTAGGTTGATTCCTTTAGGGGGGCCCCGTTTCCCCCGGCATCGTACCATCGGGGAGCGTATTCTTGCCCATCATCCCGTTGATCGCATTCGGCTTCCTTGCGATCCTGTTGGCCGGCGGTGTCGCCGGCGTCGTCAAGAAGGGCCCGGAATTCCTGGGTCATCCCAAAGGGCTGTACGTCCTGTTCTTTGCCGAAATGTGGGAGCGCTTCTCCTATTACGGCATGCGGGCACTGCTGATCTTTTATCTGACCAAGCACTGGCTGTTCGATGACGGCAAGTCCAACCTGATCTACGGTGCCTATACCAGCCTGGTCTATATCACCCCGGTGCTGGGCGGCTATCTGGCCGATCGATTCCTGGGGCAGCGCAAGGCGGTGACGTTCGGCGCCGTGATGCTGACGCTGGGGCACCTGCTGATGGCGGTGGAAGGCGATGGCGGCCAGGGTTCGGCGGCGATCAACATCTTCTGGCTGGCGCTGGCCTTCATCATCGTGGGCACCGGCTTCCTGAAGGCCAACATCTCGGTGATCGTGGGCCAGCTCTATCCGCTGACCGACACGCGCCGCGACGGTGCGTACACGATCTTCTACATCGGCATTAACACCGGCGCGGCGATCGGCACGATCATGGCTGGCTGGCTGGGCGAGACCTATGGCTGGGCCTATGGCTTCGGCGCGGCGGGCGTCGGCATGCTGGCGGGCCTTATCGTGTTCATCCTGGGCAAGCCGCTGCTGCTGGGCAAGGGCGAGGCGCCCCGGCCGTTGGCGGCGCGAACCGAATGGTCGCTCTATGGCGTCGGCCTCGCTTCGGTCGCGGTTATCTGGGCCCTGGTGCAATATCAGGATGTTATCCAGACGCTGCTGATCATTTCCGGCATTGCCATGCTCGGCTACGTGCTGTTCGAGAGCTTCAAGCTGGAGCCGCATGCGCGCGACCGGATGTTCGCGGTGCTGTTCCTGATCGCGCTGAACCCGGTCTTCTGGGGCCTGTTCGAACAGGCTGGCGGCAGCCTCAACCTGTACACCGACCGCTATGTCGATCGTGGCGGCGTGCCGGCGTCGCTGTTCCAGTCGATCAACCCGATCTACATCGTGCTGCTCGGCCCGATCTTCGCCGGTTTGTGGGTTTTCCTGGGCAAACGCGGCCTCGAGCCGTCGGCGCCGGCCAAATTCGGCCTTGCGCTGGTTCAGGTCGGCCTGTCTTTCCTTGTCTTCGTCTGGGGCGCGCAGAGCGTCGGCCTGGAAGTTGCGACGCCGGTGTTCTTCGTGTTCGCCATCTACTTCCTGCAGACCACCGGTGAGCTTTGCCTCTCGCCCGTCGGCCTCAGCGCGATGAACCGACTGGCACCCAAGCACCTCGCCAGCCTGATCATGGGCGCCTGGTTCTACATGACCGCAGTCGGCAATTTCGTGGCCGGCAAGATCGGCGAAGCGACCGGCGGCGAAAGCGGCGAGATGACCAAGGAGGCGACCCTGGCGGTTTATTCCACCATCGGCTGGTGGACGATCGGCATCGCGGCGGCCGTCCTCGCGCTCAGCCCGCTGGTGCGCCGCTGGATGCACCTCGACACGCTGCGCGATGACGTGGATCATGCCATGGCGGGCGAGGCGGAACTCGCCCAGCCGGAGGCGGCCGGGCTGGATACCCGCGGGGAGACGCGGCACTGAGCGCGTTCCGCCACCACGCACAAACCCGCCGCTCCGGAACACACCGGAGTGGCGGCGAGGAGATCAAGGCCTAGGATCAACCGGCGGGAGAGGCACCGATGGGTAATGTCGTGGCGGCAGCACTGGCGTTCGTAGGAACCCATTTCCTCCTGTCGCACCCGCTGCGACGACCGATCGTGGGTGCCGTCGGCGAGAGGGGCTTTCTGGGCATCTACAGCCTGGTTGCCGCGGTGACGCTCGGCTGGCTGGCGCTGGCCTATCGCACCGCGCCGCCCGCTGTGCCGCTCTGGCCGGTCGGCGACATTCTGTGGGCAATCGGCACCCTGCTGATGCTGGCGGGCGCCATCCTGTTCATGGGATCGCTGATCCGCAACCCGGCCCTGCCGCAAGCCGCGGCGGGCAGCGTGCCCGAGGCGCGCGGCGTATTTGCGATCACCCGCCATCCGATGATGTGGGGATTTGCCCTGTGGGGCGTGGTCCACATCCTCGTCTTTCCCGACCCGTCGAACATCGTGCTGGCGCTGGCGATCATCGTGCTCGCGCTGGTCGGCGCGCATCTGCAGGACCGGAAAAAGGAGCGGCTGCAGCCCGACTTCTGGCGCGAGTGGGAGCGGCGGACGAGCTATTGGCCGTTTGCCGCCATTGCCGGCGGTCGCGCGCGAATGGGCAAGATCGGCATGCATGCGCTGGCCGGCGGGACGGTCGTATGGCTCGCGGCGAGCTGGGCGCATATTCCGCTTGCGGGGTGGCCGGCGGGCATCTGGCGCTGGATCGCCTGAGCTAGCGGTCGAGCGCCGCGAGATCCGCCGCGGTGTTCACGTTCGGCGGCACCGTCGGCAGTGTCACCGCGCGTGCGTTCACCGCTGACGCCCAGCGGCGGACGGCGCGGGGCTGATCCGTCGCCAGCCAGGTGGCGAGATGATCCGTCAGCGTTACGGGCCACCAGCCGAGCACGGGAAGCGCAGCGACATAGGCTGCGCCCTCCCCGCCCAGCAATGGCACGAGATCGGACGGCAGCACCGGCGCGTCGCAGGGCGCACTCAGCACCACCGCATAGCCATTCGCCCGTGCCCAGCGCAGTGCGCCCGCAATCGCGCCGAGTGGTCCGAGGCCAGGCACGGGATGATCGGGCACGCTGACCAGCGGGCCGTGCAGACGGCCCACCACCACCAGCGTGTCGGCCTGTGCCGCCAAAGCGGTGGCGACATGATCGATCAGCGGCACGCCCTGAAGCAACGCCATCGCCTTGTCCGAGCCGAAGCGGCTGGCAGCCCCACCCGCCAGGATCGCGCCGACAATGCCCTGCGCCTTCGTCACCTGCATATTCCCGCTCCAAACGCCACATGCCAAAGGGCCCGGCGATTGCTCACCGGGCCCAAGGTACGCGCCGTTACATCCGGCAGAAAGGGTTAGCGGCAGACCACCTGGCCGCGATCAACGGAGCTACCCAGCAGAGCGCCGGCACCCGCACCGATCAGCGCACCCAGCGTGTTGGACCCGCCATTGGCCAGCAGGCTGCCGAGCACACCGCCACCGATGCCGCCGATGATCAGGCCCGTGGTGCCATCCGAGCGGCGGCAGTAGTAACGCCCGTTATAGCCGCGATAGACCCGGTCGTTGCGGCTCAGGCGACGCTGCTGATAATAGCGGCCGTCGCGATAGAAATTGTCGGCGTAATAACGGCGCTGACCCGGGGGAAGGCGGTTGTAATCGAAGCTGCGCCACTGCTGGCGATCGCGGCGCCAGTCCTGGCGGGCGTCCCGCACATCACGGCGATAATCCCGCTGCGCGTCGCGCACGTCGCGCCGCGAGTCTGCGCGCCGCATATCATCGCGGTAATCGCGGCGGGCATCGCGGATGTCCTCGCGATACTCCCGGTTGGCCTGCGCCTGCACCGGAAGGGCGGTGACAGTCGTCGCGGCCAGTGCGGCGGCAAGAATGATACGCATGGAACAACTCCTCACTGACTATGCCGCAACAACCTTCGATCAGCGTGGTAAGTTGCGTGAACGAAAAACTACGTCTCGTTCATCTTACCGAAAGTCACGCGTCCAGCGTGATTGACAGAGTAATTTCAGCATTCAAGAGCTTGGAAACAGGACAGTTCTTTTTGGCTTCCGCGGCAATCCGGTCAAAGTCGTCCGGCGAGATTCCCGGAACTTTGGCGTGGAGATCCAATGCCGATTTGGTGATGGTGAAACCTTCACCATCTTTTTCCACCGTCACCTTGGCACTGGTTTCCAGTGAGCCGTCATGGTGTCCGGCGCCCGCAAGCGCGAAGCTGAGCGCCATGGTGAAGCAGCTGGCGTGTGCGGCGGCGATCAGCTCTTCGGGATTGGTGCCGGGTTCGTTTTCGAACCGGGTGGCGAAGCCATATGGCTGTTCGCTGAGTGCACCCGACTGGGTCGACACCCAGCCCTTGCCATCTTTTCCCAGACCTTCGTACCGGGCGGAACCATTGCGTGTCGGCATTGATCTTCTCCTCACGCGTGCGGGGCGCGACCATCACGATCGCGCCCCGACATCAGATTGATTGAACCGTGATTAGCGGCAGCGACGTTCGCTCGTGCCGCGCTCCACTTCGCGGCCGGCCAAGGCGCCGACCGCAGCACCGCCGAGCGTGCCGAGCGTACGGTCGCCGCGGGTGTCGATGGTGCGGCCGAGCAGCGCGCCGGCAACGCCGCCGACGATCAGGCCGGTGGTGCCATCGGGCTTGCGGCAACGCCAGCGGCCGTCATTGCCCTTCCACTCCCGATACTTGTAGCGGCGCTGCGCATCCGCATCGGTGGTGGTGACTACGAGGCTCGGCAGAACCATCGCGGAGGCGCCGAGCGCCAGCATCAACTTACGCATTTTACACTCCCTCAAAAAGAATACGGACGTCATGAAACAGGTACGCGACCGTAACGTGCGCTACTGACGCAGGTTGCATGAACCTGACACAACGTCGCGTTCATCTCGGGACAGCGGGGATGCGGGGCTTGGGCCTGCCGATTGGAGGTTGAAAGTTCGGTCCGACCCGACCGGTTTCGACGGGCATGGCCCGATGCCTCCGTTCGCACCGGGATTGGCGAGGCGCGCCTGTCGACTAGCCCAGGGTAAGCGGGGCTGGTGGGGTCGACTGGGGTCAGTTGCGAGGCGAACTGGCGGGCGATGCGGCAATCATTGCCACTTTCCGAACTGGACCCTGGCCTTCGCCGGGGTCCAGGCCAGGTCGGTCAAATCCGGGACTGCGGCAGCGGGTGAAAGGCGCCGCTTGCGCCTCCCCCCGCATTCGCCGTTCAGTCGCGCAAAAGTTCGTTGATGCTGGTCTTGGACCGGGTGCGCTCGTCGACGCGCTTCACGATCACCGCGCAATACAGCCCAAGGTTGCCGCCGCCGGTCGAACCGGGCACGACCACGGCATAAGGCGGCACCTCGCCGATGAACGTCTCGCCCGTGGCACGATCGATGATCTTGGTGGAGGCGCCCAGATACACGCCCATCGACAGCACGGCGCCCTCGCCGACGCGCACGCCCTCGGCCACTTCGGAACGCGCGCCGATAAAGGCGCCGTCGCCGATGATCACGGGATCGGCCTGGAGCGGTTCAAGCACGCCGCCGATGCCGACGCCGCCCGACAGGTGCACGTTCTTGCCGATCTGCGCGCACGATCCGACAGTCGCCCAGGTGTCGACCATCGTGCCCTCGCCGACATAAGCGCCGATGTTGACGAAGCTGGGCATCAGGATCGCGCCCTTGCCGATGAAGGCGCCGCGGCGCGCCACGCTGCCGGGAACGGCACGGAAACCGGCGGCGCGGAACTCGACCTCGCTCCAGCCGGAAAACTTCGACGGTACCTTGTCGAACCAATGGCCCGCGCCCGGGCCATTATCGATCAGGGCATTGTCGTTCAGGCGGAAGGACAGCAGCACGGCCTTTTTCAGCCACTGATTCACGCGCCAGCCACCATTGCCATTAGGCTCCGCGACGCGCGCCGAACCGGAATCGAGCAGCGCGAGCGCACGATCCACCGCGATCCGCACCTCGCCCGCCGTGGTGAGGCCGATCTGCGCGCGGTCTTCCCACGCCGCGTCGATGATTGCTTCGAGGTCGCTCATGCCGATTCCAATATTCCTTCAAGCCACGCCGTCAGATCGGGCGTGGTATAGTCGATGAAGCTGCGGTCCGGATCGGCGGCCTGTTCGGAGCCATTGTCGACCCAGACGGTGGTCATGCCGATCGCCTTTGCCGGCGCAAGATTGCGCGCCATATCATCGGCGAACAGCGCGGTCGCCGGATCGATCGACAGCGCCGCGCACAGGCCCGCATAAGCGGAGGGCGCGGGCTTGGGGGCCAGATCCATGGCGTGGATGTCGTGGATCGCCTCGAACGATTCGCCCAGGCCCAGCCGTTCCAGCACCCGCGTCGCGTAAGGCGCATCGCCATTGGTGAAGACGACCTTGCGGCCGGGCAGCTTGGCAACGGCGGCGGCGAGCGGAACATTCTCCTCCAGCACGTCCATCTCGATATCGTGCACGAAGGCGAGAAAGTCGTGCGGATCCACGTGATGCTCCGCCATCAGCCCGGCGAGCGTCGTGCCGTGCCCAAGGAAATAGGCCTTCTGGATACGCCGCGCCTCGACCCGGTCCACTCCGAGCAGCCGGGCGATATAGTCCGTCATCTTCACGTCGATGCGTGCGAAGAGATCGGCGCTGGACGGATATAGCGTATTGTCGAGATCGAAGATCCAGGCGCGGACATGGGCGAGATCCGGGGGGATACCTGGCGTCATGCCGCGCTGGTTACGAAGCGGGGCGAGGTTCGGCAAGCCAATCCTCCCTTGTCCGTGCGAAGAGGAGATTGGCGGCGCAAGAAGCGGCACTGCCCGGCATAGCAGAGCTTGGGCAGAGCGAAGCGCGGGCTGGTTGCGAAGTGCAACTCGCCGGCCCACATCCCTGGCATGACCCGATATTCGCTGCTCGATCTCGTCCCCGTCGTCGAAGGCGGCACCGTCGCCGGCGCGCTCGCCAATGCGGCCGACCTGGCCCGCCATGCCGAGGCGCATGGCTTCAACCGTTACTGGGTTGCCGAACATCACGGCATGGAGGGGATCGCCTCCGCCGCGACCGCCGTCGTCATCGCGCATGTCGCGGCGGCGACGCGTACCATTCGCGTGGGCGCGGGCGGGATCATGCTGCCCAACCATGCGCCGCTGCAGATTGCGGAACAGTTCGGCACGCTGGACGCGCTGTTTCCCGGACGGATCGATCTTGGCCTGGGCCGTGCGCCGGGCAGCGACCAGCGCGTGGCGCGTGCGATCCGCCGCACGCTGGACAGCGATCCCAACGCTTTTCCGAACGATGTGGTGGAGCTGCAGAGCTATTTCGCCAATGACGGGCGGACCGGCATCGTCGCGACGCCGGGCGCTGGGGCGAAGCCGGACCTGTGGATCCTCGGCTCCTCGCTATTCGGGGCGCAGCTCGCCGCGATGCTCGGCCTGCCCTATGCCTTTGCCTCGCACTTCGCGCCGGATGCGCTCGATCAGGCGATGGACATCTACCGCCGCGATTTCCGCCCCTCGGCGCAGCTCGATCGGCCCTATGCAATGGCGGGGTTCAACGTCTTCGCGGCCGACACGCGGGCGGAGGCCGAGTTGCTCGCCAGTTCGCAGCAGCAGCAGTTCGTGGCGCTGCGCACCGGCAATCCGGGCAAGATGAGGCCGCCCGTTCCCGGCTATCGCGAATCGCTGCCTCCGATGCACGCGCGCATCCTGGATTCGGTCCTGTCATGCAGTGCCATCGGCGACCGGGACGATGTGGCAGCGGGGATCGCCGCTTTCGTGAAGCGCACCGGGGTGGACGAGGTGATGCTGACGAGCAGCATCTACGATCACGAGGCGCGCAAGCGCAGCATCGCCATCGCGGCCGAGGCGATGCGGGTGCCCGAGGCGGCGTAACCGCCGCCGGCGACCGGATCACGCAACCCAGCGCGGTCCAGCGTGATCCGGGCCGGTTGTTCGTTCAGGCCGCCGCGCGCACCGCATCCGGCTTCGCCCGCAGGCCGAGCAGATGGCAGATGGCGAAGCTCAGCTCGGCGCGGTTCAGGGTATAGAAGTGGAACTGCTTCGCCCCGCCGGCATACAGCTTGCGGCAAAGCTCCGCCGCGAGCGTCGCCGAAACGAGCTGACGCGCGGCGGGCAGATCATCGAGCCCGGCGAACAGCCGCCCCATCCACGCCGGAACCTCCGTCCCGCACATCGCCGACATGCGCTGAACCGCCGCGAAATTGCTGACTGGCATGATGCCGGGCACGATCTCCACGTCCATCCCGGCCGCAGCGACGGCATCGCGGTAGCGGAAGAACACGTCCGGCGAGAAGAAGAACTGACTGATCGCGCGGGTCGCCCCGGCGTCGATCTTGCGCTTCAGATTGTCGAGATCGGCCGCAGCGTCCGACGAATCGGGATGGCATTCGGGATAGCAGGCGACCGAGATCTCGAACGGGTGAAGCCGACGCAGCCCCTCGACCAGCGCGGCAGCGTTTTCATAGCCACCCGGATGCGCCGCATAGCGCTCCCCCGCGCGCGGCGGATCGCCGCGCAGGGCAACGATGTGACGGACGCCGGCGGACCAATATTCGTCCGCCACCGCATCGATTTCGTCGCGCGTCGCCTCGACACAGGTCAGGTGCGCGGCGGCCGGCACGGCGGTTTCGCGGGCGATCCGCGCCACGGTGGCATGGGTGCGCTCGCGCGTGGAACCGCCCGCGCCATAGGTGACCGACACGAAGCGAGGGCCGAGCGGCGACAGCGTCGCGATCGAATCCCACAAGGTCGCTTCCATCGCTGCCGACTTGGGCGGGAAGAATTCGAAGCTGACGTCGATATCGCCCGCCACATCGGCGAACAGCGGCGCTTCAAGCGCGTGGCGCGCTTCTTCCAGCTGATTGATCGAAAGGGTCATGCCGCCTCTACCTCGTGAATTGTGGCACGCGGCTGTTTCATGCCGCCGGGTGCCGGCTTGCGCCCAAGCCAGATCTTTACGGTCAGTTCGCCGCCCTCCAGCGTCTCCGTCTGCTCGACCGTGAGGCCCGCAGTGTCGAACCAGCCTTCGATCTGCGCATCCGAAAAGCCGAGCCGGGTGTGCGCATCCTGGGCGCGCAGCTCCTCCCGATCATGCGGCGCGAAGTCCGCGATCAACAGCCGCCCGCCAGGGGCCAGTGCGCGGGCGGCCTCAACGATCGCCGCGCCGGGCTGCTGCGCATAATGGAGCACATGGTGAACAATCGCCACGTCGGCGCCGGCATCCGGCAGCGGCAGCGAATACAGATCCGCCTGGCGCAGCTCCGCATTGGCAAGGCCGCGCTCGCCGATCTTGGCCCGCGCGATGCGCAGCATTTCCGAGCTGCGATCGATACCTAGCGCCGTGCTGGCGCGCGGCGCGAACAGCTCGATCATCCGCCCCGTGCCGGTCCCGATATCGACCAGCCGGCCGAGCGGCGCGTCGCCCAGCAGCCGCTGCATGGCAATCTCCACCTCGCTTTCCGCAACGTGAAGCGAGCGGATCGCATCCCATTCGCTGGCATGCGCCTCGAACCATTGCGACGCCGACGAGGCGCGGTCCGCACGGACGGCGGCAAGGCGGGCGGCGTCGGTTGCCCCCTCCGCATCGGCGAACTCGCCATCCAGCGCGTCGATCGCCGCCAGCACCGGATCGACCAGACGGCGCGCACCCAGCGCCACGAAGACCCAGCTGCCTTCCTTGCGACGCTCCGTCAGGCCCGCATCGCACAGGATCTTCACGTGCCGGCTGACACGCGGCTGACTTTGCCCGAGCACCAGCGCCAATTCGCCGACCGACAATTCCATCGACCGCAGCAAGCGAAGGATGCGGAGCCGCGAAGAGTCCGCCAAAGCACGAAAGGTTTCCAACGCCTGGGTCACGCGAATAGATATAAAGATATCTTTATATCTCGTCAAACAAAGAGACATGCTGGCATGGGAAGCGGATCGGCGGAAATCGTTGCGGACCCAAAACGCCTGCGCGACGTTGGAGGCGCTGACGCCGCTTGCGGCATCGCGTAATCAAGAGGGAGAGAGTTGATGAAATATTTTGCCATCGCCGGCCTTGCCGCCGCCGTTGCCCTGGGCGCGTGCAGCCCGAATGCGCAGAACGAGACGGCCGAAGCGGCCAATGCCGTCGGTTCGGACGTGAGCGCCACCACCGACGAAGCGGTGGACGATGTGGATGCGGCAACCGATCAGGCGCTCGGCTCGGCCGAAGCCGCGCTGGATAACGCCGGTGAGAGCGCCGAGCGTGGCGCGGAGCGGGCCGGCAGCGCCATCTCCAACTCGGCCGATCGCGCCGCTGACGCCACCGGCGAGGCACTGACCGATGCTGGTAACGAGCTGAAGAACTGATGATCCTTGCCGGAAGGGGAGCGCGATGCGCGCTCCCCTTGGCATTGCTGCTTGCCGCCTGCTCAGGCGAGCCGACGGCGCCCGGCGCGCCCACGGCGGACGAAGAGCGACAGCTGAACGAAGCGGCGGCCATGCTCGAGGCCAACAGCGTGACGCTGGACAATATGGACGACGGAGCCGTGAAGTGAAGCAGCGCTTGGGATCGTCCGACCTGGAAATCGCGCCATTGGTGCTTGGCGGCAACGTCTTTGGCTGGACGGCGGATCGGCAGGCGAGCTTCGCCGTGCTCGACGCCTTTGTTGCCGGCGGCGGCACGATGATCGACACCGCCGATGTCTATTCCGCCTGGGCACCGGGCCATCAGGGCGGCGAGTCCGAAGCCGTGATCGGCGAGTGGCTGAAGGCGTCGGGCAAACGCGACCAGGTTCTGATCGCCACCAAGGTCGGCATGTTGCCCGGTGAGGGCGGCGAGAAGCTGGCGCCCGCCCGCATCGCCGCGGCATGCGAGGCATCGCTGAAGCGCCTTGGCACCGACCGAATCGACCTGTATTTCGCGCATCAGGATGATGAGGCGACGCCGCAGGAAGCTGCGCTCGAAGCGTTCGCCCGGCTGGTCGATGCCGGCAAGGTCCGCGTGCTGGGTGCCTCTAACTTCCACGCGGCGCGGCTGAAATCCGCCAATGAGAAGGCGCGTGCGGCCGGCCTGCCCCGCTATGACGCGCTCCAGCCCGAATATAATCTGGTCAGCCGCCACAAATTCGAAGGCGAGCTGCAGGATTATTGCGTGGAGCAGAATGTCGGGGTGACGCCTTATTACGGGCTCGCCTCCGGCTTCCTCACCGGCAAATATCGCTCGCGCGAGGATCTGTCCAAAAGCGTGCGCGGCGGCCGTATGTCTGAATTGCTCGACGGCAAGGGCGGCAAGGTGCTGCACGCGCTGGACGCCGTTGCGGGAGAGACGGGCGCAACGCTGGCGCAGATTTCGCTCGCATGGCTGATCGCGCAGGACGGCGTAACCGCGCCGATCGCCAGCGCGACCAGCGTGGCGCAGATCGAGGAACTGCTGCCGGCAATGACGCTGGAGCTCTCGCGCGAACAGCTCGACCGGCTGACAATGGCGGGTACCTGACGTTGCAGCATGAGGTCCGGGAGGTCGGCGCACTGGTTGCCGGCGGGTGCAATGGCGTCGGCGGCACCGGCCTGCTACGCACGTTAACCGTGTCGCATCAGTCCAGCGCAACCATCGGGGCCTAAGGCAGGATCATGTCGTCCCGCCTTCGCCTTCTGCTCGCCGTGCTGGTGGTCGCCATCGGCGCATCGGTCTTTTACATGATCCGCGCGCCTCAGCAGCCCGCGCCAGCGGTACAGGCGCGGGCCAATGATGCGAAGTCGGAGGACGCGCCGGCCGTGGCACAGGCGGCCGTCGCCGCGGCGCCGGCCTCCGTCGCGGGGCCAGAAGCCGATCCTGACGCTTATACGGTCAAGTCGATCCTGCCGATCGACGGCCCGCTGAAGATGGGCGATCATCATTGGGACGAGAGCGCCGCGCCTGCGACCGGTACGATCGTCATCACCGTCGATCTCGCCGCGCAGGTGCTCAGCGTCTTTCGCGATGGGCATGAAATTGGCGCGGCGGCGATCCTGTTCGGCGCGGATGCGAAGCCGACGCCACTCGGCGTCTATCCGATCACGCAAAAGGACAAGGATCACGTCTCCAACATCTATGATGCGCCGATGCCGTACATGCTGCGCCTGACCAATGACGGCGTCGCGGTTCACGCCAGCAATGTGGCGGACGGCTATATGACCCATGGCTGCATCGGCGTGCCGCTGCCGTTCGCCAAGAAGCTGTTCGAGACGGTGAAGCTTGGCGACAAGGTGATCATCACCCGCGGCGAGACACTTGAGCTAGGCCAGGCGGTGAAGGCCGCCGCCTAGCCCCGCAATTCAATCACCGGCGAAGGTCAGCGCGGTGATCCGGCGTTCCCGCTCATTGATCGTCAAGGCTCGACCTGCCGGGGCGGCGGCGCGCTGCGGGCATGATGGACGAAAGCACTGGCGGCAGCCGAGCCCGATGGGCATCGCCGCGCCGGCAAGGTCGAAGCCGCGCGCCGCCGCCAGCGTTCCGGCATGTTCCGCCGCCACCCCGATCCCGATCGCGAATTCGGCCGAGACCAGCCCGTATCGCTGCCCCTGCGGCGTGACGGTGCGCGCCATGGTCAGCCAGCGTTCGCCATCCTCCAGCTCGACCAATTGGACCGCAAGGTGCCCGGGTCGGTCGAAGGCGTGGTGGAGGTGCCACAGCGGGCAGCGCCCTTCCGCCTCGACCAGCGCGGCGCCGCTCGCGCCCGCATAGCGCTTTGACGACTGGCCCGCGCGATCGACGCGGATCATGAAAAAGGGCAGGCCGCGCGCGCCGACCCGCTGAAGCGTCGTCAGCCGGTGCGCGACATGTTCGAACCCCGCTCCGAAGCGACGCTGGAGCAGCTCGATATCATAGCCGGTGGCCTCGCAGGCGCGCAGGAAGCGCGCATAGGGCATGGTCACGGCGGCGGCGAAATAGCTGGCGAGATGACGCCGGAACAGCCGGTCCGCAGCGATCTGGCCGAAGCCGGCGCCGGTCACCAGCGCATCGATCTCCGCCCGCGCCTCGATCAAGGCCAGCTGGAAGGCGGCGGCGAAGGTGCGGCTGGCGGGATCGAGCAGTTCCGACAGCTGAAGCTGGCGGGCGTGAAGGTCTAGCCGGCGCAGCACATCGGGCATCACGTCGACGGGAAGGATGCGGATCGCGAGGCTGTGCTTCACCCGCAGCCGTTCGGAAATGGCGCCGTAGAGATCGCCGGCGCCAAGCCGCAGCTCGTCCGCCAGCGCCTCCGCCGCGGCGTCGAGATCGGGAAAGTGGTTGCGCCAGCGCCCGATCTCGCGCCGGACAAGCGCTACCGGATCGTCGGACGGCGCAGCGGTGGCGCCGCTCTGCCCCGCGCGGTCGAAGGCGCGCGCGAACGCCTCGGCCCCGCCGGGCGCAGCGGCCAGCCATTCCTCCAGCTCGTTGCGGTCGATCTCCAGGTCGGCGAACATCGGGTCGGCCAACCGCCGCCGCATTGCATCGCGCCCGCCGCCCGGCTCCGCCGCGGTCAGCGCGCGCGGATCGAAGTCGAAGGTCTCCGCCAGCTTCACCAGCAGGGTCGCCGACACGGGGCGCTGATTGCGCTCGACCAGGTTCAGGTAACTAGGGCTGATCGCCAGCATCTCGGCCATGGCGGCCTGGCTCAGCGCCTGCTGCCGGCGCAACCGCCGCACGACATGCCCCGCCATCAATTTGCGCTCTGCCATTGCCGGACCGTGACGGCCCGCAAGCAACATGTCAATTCTTTACAGAAAGACAAACTTGCGATCGGTGATGAGCGACCCGCTGACACGGATTGCTGCTGCGTGTTCGTTGAGAATCACCGGTCCATGTTGTTCATATGATCGCAGTTGTAAGCATTCACACAGGAGAACGACCATGGACGCTACCCCGCAGCGCAGCCGCGCCGTTTTCTCGACCGAGGACTTCGGCCTCATGAAGGAAGCGATCGGCGAGTATATCAAGAAGATCGCCGACGACCCCCGCTCGGCGAAATTCTCGAACCTGTACCACCGTCTCGGCCGCCTTGGCTGACCGATCACCCGCCTGATCCACCCCTTGCTGCGGGACTGATCCCGCGTGCCCCCATTCGCGACAGGAAGAATGATGACCTACCAGGAACAGACCAGCGCAATCGGCCAGCTCGTCGCGAGCTACAAGGGCACGTGGGACGGGATCGATCCGGAGTCGGTGGCGCGCATGCGGCTGCAGAACCGGTTCCGCACCGGGCTCGACATCGCGCGCTACACCGCGGCCATCATGCGCCGCGACATGGCCGCTTATGATGCGAACCCGGCCGAATATACCCAGTCCCTAGGCTGCTGGCACGGCTTCATCGGCCAGCAGAAGCTCATCTCCATCAAGAAGCATTTCGGCAGCACCAAGGGACGGTATCTGTACCTCTCCGGTTGGATGGTCGCGGCGCTGCGCAGCGAGTTCGGCCCACTGCCCGACCAGTCGATGCACGAAAAGACCAGCGTTCCCGCGCTGATCGAGGAACTCTACACTTTCCTGAAGCAGGCTGACGCGCGCGAGCTGGGCATGATGTTCCGCGATCTCGACAAGGCGCGCGAAAGCGGCAACGAGATCGAGGCGCAGCGGCTGATGCAGGCGATCGACAATTACGAGACCCATGTCGTGCCGGTCATCGCGGATATCGACGCGGGCTTCGGCAATGCCGAAGCGACGTATCTGCTTGCCAAGAAAATGATCGAGGCGGGCGCCTGCGCGCTCCAGATCGAGAACCAGGTGTCCGACGAAAAGCAGTGCGGCCACCAGGACGGCAAGGTGACGGTGCCGCACGAGGACTTCCTCGCGAAGGTCCGCGCCTGCCGCTACGCCTTCCTGGAGCTGGGTGTCGACGACGGGATCATCGTGACCCGCACCGACTCGCTCGGCGCCGGCCTCACCAAGCAGATCGCCTTCTCCAAGGAGAAGGGCGACATCGGCGACCAGTATAACGCCTTCCTCGATTGCGAGGAGGTGGCCGACCTTTCATCGCTGCGCGGCGACGTGGTGATCGAGCGCGACGGCAAGCTGATGCGCCCGAAGCGGTTGCCATCCAATCTCTTCCAGTTTCGCGAAGGGACCGGAGCGGATCGCTGCGTGCTCGATTGCATCACCAGCCTGCAGAACGGCGCGGACCTGCTGTGGATCGAGACCGAGAAGCCGCATATCGAGCAGATCGCCGGCATGGTCGATCGCATCCGCGAGGTGATCCCGAATGCGAAGCTGGTGTATAACAACAGCCCCAGCTTCAACTGGACGCTGAACTTCCGCCAGCAGGTGTTCGATGCCTGGGCCGCGGCGGGCAAGGATGTCTCCGCCTATGACCGGGCAAAGCTGATGAGCGTCGATTATGACGATACCGACCTCGCAGCGGAGGCGGACGAGAAGATCCGCACCTTCCAGAAGGATGCGGCGGCGCGGGCTGGCATTTTCCACCACCTGATCACGCTGCCGACCTATCACACCGCGGCGCTGTCGACCGACAATCTCGCCAAGGAGTATTTCGGCGAGGCGGGCATGCTCGGCTACGTCAAGGGCGTGCAGCGCAAGGAGATCCGTGAAGGCATCGCCTGCGTGAAGCACCAGAATATGTCGGGTTCGGACATCGGCGACGATCACAAGGAATATTTCGCCGGGGAGGCCGCGCTGAAGGCCGGCGGCGTCCACAACACGATGAACCAGTTCGCGGCGTGAAGCGGGTGCCGTAGCGATCGCTGCGGCACACCCGGATCCTGCCGGGCCGCACCGCCACCAAGTTCCTGGGGAGGAAGGATGCCCGTCGGTGGTTCGCCACCGGCGGGTGTTTCCATGTCGACCCGGCAAACCAACGGGTTGAGCGGTCCGCCGGAGAATGACAGAACCACCCGCATGACGCGTCTAGTCGCCGCCCTTGCCGCGCTCCTGCTCTCGCTGGCGGCGCTGCCCGCCCATGCCGCCGTGACCATCACCTTCTGGAGCCATGAGTTCGGCAATCACTTTCCGCACGCCTTCTTCACGCTGCGCGGCACGCCCGATGCGGGGGGCGAGCCGGTGGACCTCAATTACGGCTTCACGCCCAAGGCGATTTCGCCCGCGATCCTGTTTGGTCCGGTGCAGGGCCGCATCGACATTGCCAAACGCGGCTACATGGAGGGGAGTGACGCGCAATTCTCCCTTGTCCTGACCGACGCGCAATATGCTGACATCCTGCGCCTCGTGACCGAGTGGGACGAAAAGAAGGGCGATGGCACCTATCGGATGAACACGCGCAATTGCGTGCACTTCGCGCAGGAGGCCGCGCGCCGGGCCGGGCTGACCCGGGTGGATTTCCCCGCGCTGATGAAAAAGCCGCGCTCGTTCCTGAAGGCGGTGGCCAGCGCCAATGCGGCGCAGGTGACCATCATCGACCGACACGGCAAGCAATATCTGGCGGCACTGGAAAGCGAGAAGCGCGCGCTCGAACCAAGGGCGATGATCGCCACCAATGCGCCTGCACCGGTGAAGTAGCCACCAGTCTCCGATCAGGACGTCGCCGGCACGAGCTCGATCACGTCCACCAGCGATTCAAAGGCGGGCAACGGCAGGACCAGCCGCCAGCGCGCCTCCCCGACACGATCCACGAAGCCTGCCATGTCGCGATCCTCGTCGCGGCCATAGGCCATGGCGCGGGTCTCATCGCCCAGCATCAAGGTGCCCAGGAACACTGGCCGGCCGCCCGCATCGGGAAAGATGCGCCCTACCGGACGCTGCGATCCGCTGATCTTTTCGAAGCGAAGGAGGGCACCGTCGCGATCGATGCGACAGGTGAAGGGCGGATAGGCGATGTAATCGAGCATGCCGGCGCTCTTCGCGCCCAGCTTGAACACGCGGCAGCGATATTGCCCTGGTGGGGGCAGCGGATCGGCAAGCCGTGCATCGGGAACCAGCAGCGCCCCTTGCGCGGCGATCGCCGGCCCGGACCCGCCAGCACGCGCCCGCTCCAGCGCCTCCAGCAAGGCTGAGCGCCATTTGCGTAGGCGATCACGATCGGCGAGCGTCGCGACCGTCCGCCAGTCCAGCGGCGGCGCGACAGGCATTCGCGCGCCTGCCACGGCGGGCGCGGGACGTGCGCCCTGCGGCGCCGCCTTTCGCCCACCACAGCCTGCGAGCGTCGCCGCCGCGGTCAATGCGACCAGCACCTGCTTCATGCCGACGACCCTTCCCTGTTGCCGAAGGGCTAGCCCGCGATCAGGCGGTGGTCCAGCCGCCATCCATGGAAAGGTTCGCGCCGGTGATCGAGGCTGCCTCTTCGCGGCACAGGAACAGCGCAAAAGCGGCGACCTGATCCGGCGTCACGAACTTCTTCGTCGGCTGGGCGGACAACAGCACGTCATTGATCACCTGATCACGGGTGAGGCCGCGCGCCTTCATCGTATCGGGAATCTGATTTTCGACCAGCGACGTCCAGACATAGCCGGGCGAGATGCAGTTGACCGTGATCCCGTCGGTGGCCGTTTCCAGCGCCACCGTCTTGGTCAGGCCGACCAGGCCGTGCTTGGCAGCGACATAGCCCGACTTGTTCGGGCTGGCCACGAGGCTGTGGGCGGAAGCCGTGGAGATGATCCGGCCCCAGCCGGCTGCACGCATCAGCGGAACGGACGCGCGCATCACGTGAAAGGCGCTGGTCAGGTTGATGGCGATGATCGCATCCCATTTGTCGGTCGGGAAGTCGGCCACCGGCGCGACATGCTGGATGCCGGCATTGTTGATGACAATATCGGGCCCGCCAAGCTCGCCATGGCAACGCGCTACCATGGCTTCGATCATTTCCGGTCGGGTCATGTCGGCCGGGTCGTGCAGCGCGGGCGCGCCGCTCGCCTGCGCCAGTGCGGCGCACTGCTGCTCGATCGCATCGGCCTCCCCGAAGCCGTTGATCATGACGGCCGCCCCTGCCCCCGCCAGCGCA
Source organism: Sphingomonas sp. OV641 (assembly GCF_900109205.1). Taxonomy (NCBI): domain Bacteria; kingdom Pseudomonadati; phylum Pseudomonadota; class Alphaproteobacteria; order Sphingomonadales; family Sphingomonadaceae; genus Sphingomonas; species Sphingomonas sp. OV641. The sequence continues at coordinate 2,151,194 of NZ_FNZB01000001.1, forward strand.
CGCGCATAAGCCGCGCCGATGCCGGAGGTGGAGCCCGTGACCAATGCGGTCTTGCCCTTCAGAAACATGATCCATCTCCCTATCAGCGGGCCCGCCGGCCGTGCGCTTGCCGTCAACGCCGTGGGTCACCGCGAACATAGGCAATCAACCCGCGTCGATTGCAACCGGCCTTCATCTTCGCGCATTCATGCCGGATCGGTAACGAAGGAACACCGCCATGCGGCTCGACGATTTCGACAAGGACATCAATGTCGAGGATCAACGCGGGCAAAGCTTCGGCGGCGGCGGCGGTGGCGGCCTGCTGCTCGGCCTGCTGCCGCTGATCGGCAGCCGGTTCGGCTGCGGCGGCATCGTGGTGGTCCTGCTGATCTTTGCGGTGTTCGGCGGCCTCGGCAATATCGGCGGGCTGCTGACCGGCGGTGACAGCGCTCCCTCCACCCAAGTGAGCCGAAACGGCGCGGGCAGTGCCGGCGGCGGCGGCGCGACGGCCGCCTGCTCGGTCGACGCAGCAACGCGATCGACCTGCAACGCCTTCTCCTCGGCGGAAAATACGTGGGAGCGGCTGTTTGCCCAGTCCGGCCAGCGATTCCAGGCGCCCAAGCTGGTATTTTACGGCGGGCAGGGCATGTCCGGCTGCGGCGCGGCCTCGTCGGCCATGGGGCCGTTCTACTGCCCGTCGGACCAGGGCGTGTATATCGACACCGGCTTCTTTGACGAGCTGGTCCAGAAATACCGCGCAGCCGGCGATTTCGCGCAATATTATGTGGTGGCGCACGAATTTGGCCATCACATCCAGACGCTGACCGGCGCTTCCGAACAGGTTCGCCAGGCTCAGGCGCGGGGCAGCCGCGAAGAGGGTAACGCCCTGTCGGTGCGGCTGGAGCTGCAGGCGGATTGCTACGCCGGCGTGTGGGCGGCGCAGAACCGCGACCGGCTGGAGCCGGGCGACATCCAGGAGGGGATGCGCGCGGCCGAGGCGATCGGTGATGACACGCTCCAGCGCGAAGCTCAGGGCCGTGTGGTGCCCGAAAGCTTCACGCATGGCACCTCGGCGCAGCGGCAGGCGTGGCTGAACCGCGGGCTGCAAAGCGGCGATCCGGCGGTCTGCGACACGTTCAGCGGCGCGATCTGATCACGACGAATCAGAGGGCGTCGTCGGGATCCCGCTCGACGCCCCCGGTTCGGATCAGATGCGCACCAGCATCTTGCCCTTGTTGGCGCCGGTGAAGAGACCGAGGAAAGCGTCGGGCGCGGATTCCAGTCCCTCGAACACCGTTTGTTCGCGCGTGAGACTGCCGTCCTTCAGCCAGCGCCCCATGTCCTCATAGAAATCCGCCGCGCGGGCGAGATGATCGCCGACCAGGAAGCCCTTGATCGTCACCCGCGCACCAATCACCTTCGCCAGATACTTCAGCGACTGCGGCTGGCCTTCATTGTAGATGTCGATCATGCCGCAAATTGCGAAGCGCGCGTTCATGCGGGCGGCGAGCAGCGCTGCATCCAGGTGATCCCCGCCGACATTGTCGAAGTAAACGTCAATGCCCTCGGGCGCTGCCTTGGCAAGCGCCTGCACCACGTCGCCCGACTTATAATCGATCACCGCATCGGCGCCGAGCGACCTTACCCAATCGCACTTTGCCGCCCCGCCGGCCGAACCGATCACCGTCATGCCCTTCGCCTTGGCGATCTGGACGACGGTCGATCCGACCGCGCCAGCCGCCGCTGACACGAAGACGATGTCCCCTGCCCGCGCCTGTGCGACATCCAGCAGCCCGAAATAGGCGGTCATGCCGGGCATGCCGAACTGGCCCAGAAATGCCTCGTCCGGCACGTCGAGCCGCGGCAGTGGTTGCACCTGGCCGGCCGGCAGCACCGCCTCTTCGCGCCAGCCGAGCATGTGCTGAACCTTGGTGCCGACCGGCACCTTGTCGGATCGGCTTTCCACCACTTCGCCGATCGCGCCGCCCTGCATCGGTTCACCCAAAGCGAATGGCGGGACGTAGCTTTTCACGTCATTCATCCGCCCGCGCATGTACGGATCAACCGAAAGCCAGTTGTTCGCAACGCGCACCTCGCCATCGGCAAGCGGGGCCGACGGCTGGTCGATCAGGGCGAAATCACCCGACTTCGGCATCCCCTTGGGGCGCGAGTGCAAGGTCCAGGCACGCGGCATCATTCTCTCCCATCTTGTCCGGCTTGACGCATTTATGCCCGAGGGGCGGGCCCAACGCAAAGAGCCCGGGCGTCATGCCCGGGCTCCCCGCTCGCCTGGCCGCAGAGGGAAACGGCCGGCGGTTGGCTGGTGAAGATCAGTAGGTGCCGGAGAAGCTGCGATCGAGGTTCGTCCGGCGCTGATTGTCGTCCTGGTCACCGCTACGCTTGTCCGTGCGATCACCATAGCCAAACAGGGCGGAGCTATTCTCCTCGTCGCGCCAATGCTTCTTCGCTTCGTCCGCCGTCTTGGACAGTGTCACGTTCGTGTCCACGCTGGAGATCCAGCTCGACGGGATCGAATGATGATGCCCTTCGGCCTCGGGATCGTTCTTGGTCAGCAGGATGCGATCACCCCGCACCTTATCCACGGTGCCGACATGCGTGCCGTCCGAGCCGACGACATCCATATGCTCTTTCACCTTGTTCAGCGAATCGCGCTGGGTCTGGCGGGTCGTGCGCCAGGACGAGAATTCATTCTCGAACTTGCTGCGGTTCTCTCGGCGATACTCGTCATAGTCGCGGTCGAGCGCCGCAATCTGGGTACGGCGCCAGGAGCCATAATCGGAATCGCGATCATATGCGTTCTGGTCGCCATAGTTGCGCTCATCATAGCGCATGTCGGCCTCGCGGCGGCGCTCCGCCTCGTCATCGCCGAACCAGGAGCGCACTTCGTCTCCGGCGCGGGCGAAGAAGCCGCGATCGTCATAATCATAGCCCTGCGGGACCCCGCGATAGCCGCCGCGCTGGCGATTGCCGCCGCCGCCACCCATTCGCTGCCGCTGGCCGCCGAACTCGCGATCCCGGAAGCGATCGCCCGTGTCGAACCGGCGCCCGCCACCATAACCACCGCCGCGTGAATCATCGGCGCCATATCCTGCGCGGCCGTAGCGCTCGCCCGAGGACTGGCCATAACCGGACTGGCCATAACCGGATTGCCCGTAACCGGATTGGCCGTAGCCTAAGCCGCCGCCACTGCGCTCACCCCAGTCGCGGGTGTTGTTGTCGCGATCGCTCCAGCCGCGACCACCGCCGCGCCGACCGTAGGACTCGCCCGACCCATAGCCGCGGTCCTGATCGCTGCGCTCGCCATAAGGCACGAAGTTGCGCGTGTAATCGCGATCATCGTCGTCGTCGTCATGGCCGCGGTTGCGGCCGCGATCCAGGGCGCCGGCAGCGCTATATTCGCGCGCGCTGGAATAGGTGTAATCACGCCCCGAGCCAAAGTCCCGGCCATAGTCCTGCTGGTCGCGTCGGCCACTATAATCGCCGCGCGAATTACGGTCATAGCCCATGTCCAAACTCCTTCCGTCTGCGGACAGCGCCGGGCTGTGTCGCCCGGTCACGATGCTGTTTGAAAGGCTGACCGGGGCGAATGTTCCCCCTCAAACGGGCCGTTTTCGGCCAGACGATCGTTCCCGTCGCCGAGCCACCGGCGGATCATTTCAGCCTGCGACGAGAAGCCGTTGCATGAACGCGAAGCGCAAGCTAAGGGCGACGCTCCCGGCTTCGCCGGGGTCCGGGCGGGGCCGTAGCTCAGATGGGAGAGCGCTGCAATCGCACTGCAGAGGTCAGGGGTTCGATTCCCCTCGGCTCCACCAGCCCGCCCCTTTATGCTTCAGTCTTGCTCGCTCACCCCGCACCGCTCGTCTCGTGAAGAAGCGGGCGGCGCCCTTCTTTACCGGCAAGCGGCACGCAGCCGCCTCATTCCGCACGAGGGCGTCCCGGTTCGCCGGTGACGTCAGGCTCTTGCGCGGGGGCGGCGAAGACCGAGCGGTAGACGAGACCACCGACAATGCCGCCCAGAATGGGTGCGAGCCAGAATAGCCAGAGCTGCTGGATCGCCAGCCCGCCGACCACCAATGCCGGGCCAGTGCTTCGTGCCGGATTCACCGAGGTGTTGGTGACGGGGATGCTGATGAGGTGGATCAGCGTCAGGGCGAGGCCGATCGCGATCGGGGCGAACCCAACCGGCGCACGCCGATCGGTCGCGCCGATGATGACGAGCAGAAACCCGGCGGTGAGAACGAGTTCGATGGTAAAGCCGGCGGCCAGACTGAAGCCGCCGGGCGAGGCGCTGCCATAGCCGTTCTCGGCCAGACCATTTGTGGCGAGATCAAAGCCCGGTGCGCCGCTGGCGATCTGGTACAGCAGCCAGGCGGCCGCGATCGCGCCGACGACCTGCGCCAAGACATAAGGCGCGATATCCTTCGCCGGGAAGCGGTTGCCGGCCCAGAGACCGAAGGTGACCGCAGGATTGAGGTGACAGCCGGAGACTTGCCCAACCGAATAGGCCATCGTCAGAACGGTCAGGCCAAATGCAAAGGACACGCCAAGCAGCCCGATGCCTACGTTAGGGAAAGCAGCGGAAAGGACGGCACTGCCGCACCCGCCGAAGACCAGCCAGAAGGTGCCGACAAGCTCGGCCCCCATGCGTCGTCCCAGATCCGGCATCTTGCTCTCCCGCAGCCTTTCGTCGCCGGGACCTGAGGCTAGGGCGTCTTTGTCGTGGCAATATCGGGGTTAGCCCGCCCTGACGAAAGAAACTGCCCGTAGGGCAAAAGGCTGAGGCGCCCGTCCATGAGCAATGGCGTGCCCGGCAACGATGTTTCCACGACACACCTGGCGCTTCCGGATCGGGACTAGAATTCGTGCTGGTAGGACACGCCCAGCCGGGTGTTCTGCCCGAAAGTGTTGGTGACGTAGCTTGCCCTGGCGGACACGGTATCCTTGCCGGTGAGATGATAGGACAGACCGCCAGCCGCCGCGAGGCCGGAGAAGTCGTTCGTCCCCTTCGAAAAGTTCGCACCGGCGATCAGCGTCAGCCGCTCGGTCAGCGGGCGGATCGTGAACACGCCGAGATAGGCGCTGTTGCTGCTGACCTCGATCGGGATGCCTTCCTGCTGATCCAGATCGGTCACTGCCTGCCGGCCATTGGTATAGGTGTAGCCGAACGGCACGAAGATCTGCCACTTGCCCGTTTTCAGGCCGGCCCGTGCGAGGGGCACGAAGCCGCCCAGCGAATAACGGGTCTGCTGGATGCCCGAGTCCAGCTCGCTTCGCCCGGCGGCAAAAGTGACGATCGCGATCGGGAGGAGATAGGACGCACCCAGCGACCATTGGCCCGACTTTGCGATGCGCCCGTTGAACTTGAACTTGGGGCCGACGGCCATCGAGCCGGACACTGAAAGCTCCCCGGCAAAGGATGCGCCGACCTTGGTGGCGATCTTGGTCGGATCCTCGGCCGCCTTCTGCTCCTGCTGCAGCTCCTGCTGCTGCCGCTGCTGCTCTTCCCGTTGAGGCGGACCATCCTGCGCGCGGGAAGAATGCGGCACTGCCAGCGTGAACGAGGCGACAGCGACGACGATCAGCCTCAGCCAGACCTGCTGTTGTGAGGGAAGCAAATGCACGAACCGGCTCTCCTTCCCGTCAGCGGCATGTTGCCCTCCTGAATATCCGGCTGACTTCACCCGCCCAACAGGGGAAACTCCCGCCTTTCGCCAGGATCATTGCCGAGGCGGATGAGCGGTGAGTGGGCGACGCTTGCGGAACGGGGGCAGTCCGGCGAGTGGGTCCTCCAACGGACGGTCGCACTTTGCTGCGTCGCGGCGTGACTTTCCTGCCCGTGCATCGTTAAGTCGCTTGTATGAGTGACGATCTGCCCGAGGCGATTCCCGCCGCCACCCTCATCATCTTTCGCCAGGCAAGGAATGGCCCGCCAGAATTGTTGATGGTGGAGCGGGCCAAGGCCATGGTGTTCGCCGGCGGCGCGATGGTGTTCCCTGGCGGCCGGATCGATCCCGGCGATCATGCGCTGGCGGAACTGACCGGCGGGGACGAGGAGACGGCCGCTCGCATCGCCGCGGTTCGCGAGACCATCGAGGAGGCGGGCCTGCCGATCGGCCTTTCCGAGCTTCCCAGCGCGGAACAGCTGGCGCAGATGCGCGCCGCCCTGCACGGCGGCGCAACGCTGGCAGAGGCACTGGCGGGGGCGGATGCGACGCTTGATCTGGCGCAGCTCGTGCCCTGGGCGCGGTGGCGGCCGGCGCACCGCAACATGCGGATCTTCGACACGCGCTTCTATCTGGCGGAGCTTCCCGTCGATGCTCCGCACGCGACGGTCGACCAGACGGAGAACGTTCGGCTGGTCTGGGCGACGGCGCAGCAGGTGCTGGCGGATGCCGATGAGGGCAAGCTCGAGGTGATTTTTCCCACCCGCCGCAACCTGGAGCGGCTGGCGCTGTTCAGCAGCTTTGCCGACGCGGCGGCGCATGCCCGCGAAACGCCGATCCGGACGGTCACGCCCTGGTCGGAGACGCGCGGCGATGCGGAGCATCTCTGTATCCCTGACGATTGCGGTTATCCGGTCACATCGGAGGTGATCGCGAGCGCCATGCGCGGCTGATGCCGCCGCGCAAGCGCACGCGCGGGCGCGTGCGTCATGTCCTTCGCTGGATCGTGTCACTGGCGGTGGCGGCGTTGCTGGCGCTGCTCGCTTATGGCTGGCTGCGGCAGCATCCGGAGGATACACCCTGGGCACCGCTCGATCTGGCGCGACCGATCGGCATGTTCACCGGGCGGAAGCTGGCCGCGCTGGGCGAGGACTTCCCGCAATGCCGGGCGCTCCTGGACAAGGCGGGTGTGGAATATGTCGCGCTGGCCGAACTGCGCGAGGGCGCTCGTTGCGGCTATGCCGATGGCCTGCGCTTCGCCGCGGATGACCCGCGCATCACGCCATTCATCCCGGCCCGCCTGGGGGTCGCCTGCCCGGTCGCGGCGGCGCTGGCGCTCTGGCAATGGGAGGTCGTGCAGCCCGCCGCCGAACGCCATTTCCGCATGCGCGTGAGCGGGATTGAGCATCTGGGCAGCTACAATTGCCGCCGCCTCTATGGCCGGAGCAGCGGCGATTTCAGCCAGCATGCCACGGCCGATGCCGTCGACATTTCCGGTTTCCGGCTGGCGGACGGACGCCGGATCACCTTGGTCGCCGACTGGAGGACAGGCGGCGCAGAGGCCGCGTTTCTTCGCGAGGTTCGCGATGGGGCGTGTCGCGTCTTTGCGACCGTTCTTTCACCCGATTACAACGCGGCCCATCGCGATCACCTGCACCTCGACCAGGCCGATCGCGGCGCAATGGGCTGGCGGTCCTGCCGATAAGACCGATCGCTAAAGCTCTCAGTGCGGCAGGGCGCCGGCTTCGACCTTCTCCACCCAATAGGGGTAAAAGGCCGGCTGGCGCGAGGACCAGCCCGAAGCCGTGGCCGCCGCCTCACTGATCGACTGCAGCAGCTTGCGCCGCAGCTCGGGGTGAAGATGCGGGAGCGCGGCTGCTGCACAGAAAGCGCCGGGAAGCCACGGGCGAACCGCCGCACCGATCAGTCGTTCATAGAGGAAGCGGTAGGCCGAAAAGCTGGAAATCCGCTCCTGCCCGAGATCGAAGGCGCTGACGGTGGTGAGCGGCCCCAGAAACCGCTCAACAGCGTCGAGGCCGCTCTCGTCAGGAACAAGCGCGCGGATTTCCGGCAGTCGCATATAGTGCCGCGCCTGCGCACGAATGCTGGCCGCCTCCACTACATCGCGCGACCAGCGGGCCATGGCATCATCCCGGTCCAGCCCGATATCGAGGCTGCGCCTGATGTAGCGCTGCGTCGAGGCGTTGAAGCCCGCGAATTCCTTCATCTCTGCCAGCGTCATCACGCCTTCCGCTGGCTTCATCCTGGCACTCATCGTGACTACCCCGCCCGCATTGCCGAAGCCGGGCCGTGATGCACCAGGATGATTGTCGTGATCCCGGGCGCCCATGGCCGACGCCCAATACGATCATGACCAATGCCGCGCCGCAACATCAGATGCGACGAACGGATTCCGTTTGTTACGGAATGATGTTACGTGCGTCTTTCACGCAACAATCAGGCATCCCGCTGGCGCTCTGCTTCCTCGTCATAGCCCGACGACGGTGCCGGATCGGCGCGCGCCGGCTGCGTGGTGGACGGGGGATCGGACGCGTCCATGGATTCATCCAGCCCGGCATCGAGCTGCGCATCCTTGCTCTCGGGGTGCTTGTCGAGCCGCTTGGAAATCGATTCATCGCGGCCCGCATCCTGGGACGGCGGTTGTTGGGTCGGCATGACGCTCTCTCCTACTGAAACGGTTGCTCAACGAGCAATGAAGCTCGCCTGTTCCTTGTTCAGCCGTCCGCAGCCAACCGACGGACGGTCACCGTTTGCGCGATCAACTGCGCCGTGCCGAAGATGGTCATGAAGGCGATGTCGGTCGCGTCTCGCCCAACCGCGACCCGGGCCATGTCAGCGCAGGTGGCCATGCCGGTCGCATCGACCAGCCGCCAAGCGCCGCCCAGCCACAATTCCGCAACGGCGTGAAAGTCCGGCGGATCGACGCCGGGTGCATATACGGCCACGCACCGCGCCGGGATCTCCGCCGCTCGGGCAAGCGCGACCAGCAGATGAGCATAATCGCGGCAGACGCCGCGCCGCTCGGCAAAGGTCGCCAGGGCGCCGCCCCGCGGCTCCGTCGCCGCAGCGCTATATTCCAGTGATTTCTGCACCCAGTCGACGAGCGCCAGTGCAAGCTCCCCACCCGACAGCCCGGCGAACTGCCGCCGAACGAAATGTTCGAACCGATCGGACTCGCAATAGCGGCTGGGCAGGAGATAGCCGATCGTCTCGGGCGGGAGAGCCGAGACCGGCGTGGGGGCAAAAGCGGCAAGGTCGACGGCGGGGCGATCGACGTCGATGATCGCGTGGTAATCGGCCACCAGGCGGCGCTCGCCGCGTGCCCAGCAACGCTGCCCGATGCCCTCCTCCCCCATCACGGCGCGGATCGGATGATCCGACCGGATCAGGAGGGACTCCACCTCGATCCGCTGGTCAGGCAGCGCGGCGGCCTCGACCTGGAGCAGAACGTCGGCGGGCTCAGGGAAGGCATAATCCAGATGAACGTCGATCGAGAGGCGCATCGCTTGTTCCTGCGCCGGACTGGCCCGGCCACCATGACACATTCACTCAAGCAACATGCGTCAGCCATGCCGGCCGCTGTCGCTCACCAGCCTGCCTCCCACCCGTCCGCGTCGACATGCGGGGCCGGCACGCAGGGCAAGAAAAAGGCCCGGCGGGGTAACCCGCCGAGCCTCATGTCTCAGCCTCTCGATCGCTTATTCGCGATTGCCGAGGAACGAGAGCAGGAACTGAAACATGTTGATGAAGTCCAGATAGAGCGACAGCGCGCCCATAATCACGGCCTTGCCCATCATGTCCGTGCCCGCGACATAGGCGTACATTTCCTTGATGCGCTGCGTGTCATAGGCCGTCAGACCGGCGAACAGCAGGACACCGATCGCGCTGATGCCCATCTGCAGGGCCGGGCTCTGCAGCCACAGGTTCAGCAGCGACGCCACGATCAGGCCGACGACGCCCATGATCAGGAACGTGCCGAAGCCCGACAGGTTACGCTTCGTCGTGTAGCCGTAAAGGCTCAGCGACAGGAACGCGACCGAGGTGGCGAAAAACGTCGTGGCGATCGAGGTACCGGTGTAGACGAGGAAGATCGTCGACATCGACACGCCCATGATGGCGGCGAATGCCCAGAAGATCGCCTGTGCCGCGCCGGTCGACAGCCGGTTGATGCCAAAGCTCAGCACCATAACGAACGCCAGCGGCGAGAACATGACGATGTATTTCAGGATGCCGGGCGCAAGGAAGATCTGCGCCGCCAGGCTTTCACGCCCGCCACTGGCGAACAACAGCGCGACGATGCCGGTAAGCAACACGCCGGAGGCCATGTAGTTATACACCGACAGCATATATTTGCGGAGACCCGCGTCATATGCCGTGCCACGCGTGCCCGGTACGCTCGCGCCGAAGGCATTCGCCGTCGGACGGGGGTCGGACCAGTTAGCCATTGTCAGTTTGCTCCTTCGTCCGGCAAATGGCCGGATACGTCTTCGAATATCGCGCGGGTGACCCCAAAGTTCAAGTTCGGGCCGTCCGGGCAACAGTTCGTCACAATAGAATGGGTTCGCCGATGCATCGCTTGTTCGTGGCGCTCCGTCCGCCTCCCGAGATACGCGATGCGCTTGCCGATGTGATGGACGGTGTGCCCGGCGCCCGCTGGCAGGACGACGATCAGCTGCACGTAACCGTGCGCTTCATCGGCGCCGTGGATCGGCCGGTTGCCGAGGATGTCGCGGCCGCCCTGGCGGGGGTCCACGCCCCGGCGCCGGATGTGACCCTGTCGGGGGTCGGGCAATTCGGCCAGCGCGGGCGCAGCGACGCGCTTTGGGCCGGGATCGCCCCGCACGAGCCGCTCGCCGCACTTCACCGCAAGGTTGATCAGGCACTGGTACGGGTTGGGCTGGAGCCGGAACGACGTGCCTATCTGCCCCACCTCACGCTCGCGCGCCTTTCCCGCGGGCTGCACGTCGGCCCGGAGGTGGACGCCTGGCTCGCCCGCAACGCTGGCCTGACCAGCCCTGCCTTCACCTTCAATCACCTGGTCCTCTACGAAAGCCACCTTGGACGAAGCGGCGCGAGCTACGAGCCAATCGCCCGCTGGCCCCTCGCCTGATCGTCTGTTAGGCCACGGGCAAAGAACCAAATGAGGGGAGCAGGATGAACACGACCGCGGACGGTGAATATCGCGCCACAGGCTACGCCTGGTACGTGCTCTCGATCCTCTTCGTGGTGTACATCCTGAACTTCATCGACCGGCAGGTGATTTCGATCCTGGCCGAGGACATCAAACGCGATCTGAACCTCCGCGACGAGGATCTGGGCTTTCTGTACGGCACGGCGTTTGGCGTGTTCTACGCGCTGTTCGGCATTCCGCTGGGGCGGCTTGCCGACAGCTGGCACCGCGTGCGGCTGATCAGCGTCGGGCTTGCACTCTGGTCGACCATGACGGCCCTGTCCGGCTTGTCGCGAACCGGCGGGCAGCTTGCCGCCGCGCGGATCGGCGTGGGCATTGGCGAGGCAACCGCCAGCCCTTCGGCCTATTCGCTGATTTCCGACTATTTCCCGAAGAAGCTGCGCGGCACCGCTTTGTCGATCTACTCGGCCGGTATCTATGTCGGCGCGGGGATCTCGCTCTTCATCGGCGGGCTGATCGTCCAGAGCTGGAACGCCGCTTATCCGAACGGCGGCCCGTTCGGCCTTGCCGGGTGGCAGGCCGCGTTCCTCGCCGTCGGCCTGCCGGGGATCATCATCTCGCTGTGGATCGCGACGCTGCGCGAGCCGGTGCGCGGGCTTTCCGAAGGGTTGGCACAGCCGCCGCATCCGGCCCCCTTCAAGGCGTTCTTCGAAGAATTGCTGACGATCGTTCCGCCGTTCACGCTGATCGGCGCCGCACGCCTCGGCACGCGAACCCTGGTGCTGAACCTGGTCGCGGCAGTCGTGGCCGCGGGCGCGATCGCGCTGCTCGTCGCTTTCGGAGAACCGCTGCCGCAATGGGTCGCGGTGGGCCTTGGCTTCTACGCCGTTTTCTCCTGGGCGAGCGCGCTGCGCCATCGCGATCCGGCGACATTCGCCCTGATCATCGGCACGCCGGCGTTCCTCTGCACGGTGGTGGCTTATGGGCTCAATGCCTTTCTCAGCTATGCCGCCGGCTTCTGGGCCGCTCCCTATGCGATGCGCGAGCTTGGCGTTGCGCCGGCGGAGGCGGGGCTGATCCTGGGCGGCATGGGTGCGGTTTCCGGCTTTCTGGGCGTGACGGTCGGCGGCATTCTGGGCGACAGGCTGCGACAGCGGAACGCCGGCGGGCGGCTGATCATGGTGGCGCTGGGCGCCGTGCTGCCGGTTCCGTTTCTCGCCATCGGCTTCACCACCGACACGCCCATCGTGCTCTACGTCTGCCTCTTCATCGCGCAATTCACCGCGAGCTGGGGCCTGGGCAATTCGGCGGCCACGACGCAGGATCTGGTGCTGCCGCGCATGCGCGGGGCGGCGACTGCCACCTATTTCATCGGCACCACGCTGCTCGGCCTGGCGCTTGGGCCGTATCTCGCGGGCCGGGTGTCCTCGCTGACGGGGAGCCTGTCGACCGGCATGCTTTCGCTGCTCGTCACCGTACCGATCACGCTGGGCGCCGCGATCGCTGCGTACCGGCTCGTTCCCGCCGCCGAAGCCAGCCGTGAGGATCGCGCGCGGGCGGCTGGCGAGACCGACTTCACTTGATCCGCCTGATCCTGCGGGTGGCAGCGCTGGTGCTGGCGCTGCTGCTCGCCGTGCCGCTCCACCTGCTCTGGCGACTGGTGCGGCTGCCGTCCCCCTGGCCCAAGTGGTTTCTCGGCAGCGTTGCCCGGATCATCGGCGCGCGGCGGCGTACGATCGGTACCCCGCTGCGGCGCGACGTGGTGTTCGTATCCAATCACCTCAGCTGGATGGACATTCCGATCCTGGCCGGGCGAAACGGCAGCGCCTTTGTCGCCAAGGCGGAACTGCGGGCCGTGCCGCTGGTGGGATGGCTGTGCACGCTGAACGGCACCATTTTCGTGCGCCGCGAGGATCGCATGGCGGTGGCCGACCAGATCAACGCGCTGCGCGACGCGCTGGCCGAGGCTTGGGCGATCACCATCTTTCCGGAAGGCACCACGGGTGACGGAAAGGCGCTCCTCCCCTTCAAGGCGGCGTTGCTCGCGGTGCTGGATCCCCCGCCGCCGGGCGTGATGGTCCAGCCGGTGCGCATCGACTATGGTCCGGCAACGGCGGAACTCGCGTGGGTTGGGGACGAGCCCGGCACATCCCACGCCCTGCGCGTGCTCCGCCGGCGCGGCAGCTTTGCCGCCACCATCCACTTCTGCGATCCCTTCGACCCGCACGACTTTCCGGGGCGCAAGGCGATCGCCGCCGAGGCGCGCGCGCGGATCGCCGCCGCCGGTGGCGAAAGGTGCCCGTCTTCGCTATAGGCGCGGCCCCATGAAGCCTGCCCCAAAGACCTTTGCCGTCAAATCCTTCGGCTGCCAGATGAACGTCTATGATGGCGAGCGGATGGCGGAACTGATGACCGCCCAGGGCATGACCGCCACCGCCGATGCCAATGACGCCGACCTCGTTGTCCTGAACACCTGTCATATCCGCGAAAAAGCGACCGAGAAGGTGTTTTCGGATATCGGCCGCCTGCGCAAGCATGGGCGCGCGCCGATGATCGCGGTGGCCGGCTGCGTGGCGCAGGCCGAGGGTGAGGAGATCGTCCGGCGCGCCAAGGTGGATGTGGTGGTCGGCCCGCAGGCCTATCACAACCTCCCCCGGCTGGTGGCGGAAGCCGCGGCCGGCACCGCATCGGTCGACACGGATATGCCGGTCGCGTCCAAGTTCGGTGCCCTTCCCGCGCGGCGGAAAGTCGGACCAAGCGCGTTCCTCACCGTGCAGGAAGGGTGCGACAAGTTCTGCACCTATTGCGTGGTGCCTTATACGCGCGGCGCCGAGGTCAGCCGGCCGTTCGCCGCGATCGTCGATGAGGCGAAGGCGCTGGTCGATGCCGGCGCGCGCGAGATCACGCTCCTTGGCCAGAACGTCAACGCCTGGACGGATGGCGAGGATTTCGGCCTGCACGACCTGATACGGACGCTGGATCGCATCCCCGGCCTCGCGCGGATCCGTTACACCACCAGCCACCCCAACGACATGGCTCAGGGCCTGATCGACGCCCACCGGGACGTCGAGAGCCTGATGCCGTTCCTGCACCTGCCGGTGCAGGCGGGCAGCGACCGGGTGCTGAAGGCGATGAACCGCAGCCACACGCGCGATTCCTACCTGCGCCTGCTTGATCGCGTTCGTGCGGCGCGCCCGGACATTGCGCTGTCTGGCGACTTCATCGTCGGCTTTCCGGGCGAGACAGACGCCGAGTTCAAGGAGACGCTGCGTCTGGTGGACGCCGTGGGCTACGCCCAGGCGTTCAGCTTCAAATACAGCCCGCGCCCCGGCACCCCCGCCGCCGACATGGCCGATCAGCTGCCCGAAGCGGTGATGGACGAGCGGCTGCAGCAGTTGCAGGCGGCGCTCAATCGCGATCAGCACGCGTTCAACCAGGCAAGCATCGGGCGCAGCTGCGACGTGCTGATCGAACGGCGCGGCAAGCTGCCGGGGCAGATGCTGGGCAAGTCGCCCTGGCTGCAGTCCGTGCACCTGTTGGGTGATCATGCAATCGGCGATCTGGTCTCCGTGACACTTGCCGAGGCAGGCCCCAACTCCCTGAGCGGCGTACCGAAATTTTCTTTCGCCGCGTAGGGCCAAGTTGTTGACAGGTTGCGCGTAACGCGAGAGGCTCTCACGCATAATAACAGATGAGGGTTTCGCGTTACGTCAGCACCGTTGCCCAACGAATGTTGATTCCACGGCAACTCCCACAAATGATATCTTGTATCACGATGGGCCGCCACTTTGCTGGCGGTGCTTGGCTTAGGCGATGCCTTGTCCTGTTATTTGCCAACAGGGGAGACCATCAAGATGTCAGTAGTGGAAGCGCCAGAAGGCGCGCAGTGCCAATGCCCCGCTTGCGTCGGCGGCGAAGCACATCCCGAGGGCAAGATCTGGGATGACGGCCGCTGGGTGGATTACGCGTCGCTCGATCCCGATGCCGGCGGCACCTATGCCGACAAGCCGATCTGGGATGTTGATACGATCTCGGCCAATCTGAACCGTTCGGGCTATGACTGGTACACCAACAATTACGGCGAGCTGGACGACGGCGTTCTGAACTTCGGGTTCTGGAAGAACTACGCCGAGCTTGCCAACAGCTATTACGTCAACATCTTTGGCACAGTTTCGTTCGACGAAGCTTACTATCGCGACGCTTTCTCGGCGTTCGATGTCGACCAGAAGATGGTGGCGCGTCGTTCCATGAACTTGTGGGACGACCTCATTTCTATCTCGTTCCAGGAAACTAAGTCGGGCAGCGCCGACATCACTTTCGGCAATACGAGCACCGGCGGCGCGCAGGCTTATGCCTATCTGCCGTTCGGCGACGTCGACGACGCAGCCTACAACGAGGCTTACAGCTTCGAGGAAGTCGGCCGCCTGGGCGGTGACGTGTGGATCGACGGCTTCGTCTCGTCGAACTTCTTTCCGCTGACGGACAGCTATTACGCCGTCACGACGATGATCCATGAGATCGGCCATGCCATCGGGCTCAGCCATCCGGGCGACTATAACGCGACCGATGATGACGATGGCGACGGCGTGCCTGATCCCATCACTTATGCCAATGACGCCTTCTTCGCGCAGGATTCGCGTCAATATTCGATCATGAGCTATTTCGACGCTTATGAGACGGGCGCACAGCACATCGACTTCACGCTGGCGAACTTCGCCTATGCGGCAACGCCGCTGGTGCATGACATTGCCGCCATCCAGGCGATCTACGGCGTGGATACCACGACGCGCACCGGCAACACGACGTATGGCTTCAACTCGAACGCCGATCGCGACGCTTATGATTTCACGCTCAACACGCGCCCGATCGTCACCATCTGGGATGCCGGCGGCCGTGACACGATCGACTTCTCGGGCTGGGACACGCCGTCGATCATCGACCTGAACGAAGGCGCGTTTTCCTCCGGTGGCGGCGTGATCGAATTCCCGTCGCTCGAAGAGGTCAACGCCAATCGCGCAGCGCTGGGTTTCGCGCCGCGGACCCAGGAGCAGTACGATTATTATGTCGCGCTGCGCGACGAACTGGGCCTCGAGAACGGCCTGTTCACCGACAACGTCTCCATTGCTTACGGCGCGGTGATCGAGAACGCCGTTGGCGGCGGCGGCGACGACCTGATCGTGGTCAACAGCGCAGCCAATCGCGTGGATGGCGGTGCCGGCCTCGATACGGTGAGCTATGAAACGGCGACGGCAGGCGTGACCGTGTCGCTGCTCAACGGCGTGGGTTCGGCCGGCGCGGCGGGCGACCGCTTCACCAGCATCGAGGGCGTGATTGGCTCTGCCTTCGCCGATCGACTGACCGGCGATGCGGCCACGAACATCCTGGAAGGCGCCGCGGGCGACGATCGCATGATCGGCGGCGGCGGCCGTGATGCGTTCGTTTTCAAGTCCGCTGAGGGTGGCACGGGCGTCGATCGCATCACCGATTTCGATCGGGACGACATCATCGTCACGGACAAGGCGCTGGCTGATCCCAATAATGATGGCGTCATCCGGGTGGGCAGCAACGGTTCGCTCGTGATCGACGCCGAGACCGGCTCGCGCGTGATCCTGCAGGGTCTCGAGCATGACGGCGGGATCGAGTTCCTGGGCGAAGAGGACGGCCTGTTCTTCTATGGCTATGCCGGCGAAACCGAGACGCTGATGAGCGTGACCAGCGCGTTTGCCGCCGGTCGCGTCTATGAGGCGCCGGTGTCGTTGGAGCAGATCGGGCTCGCCTCCCCTGCGGCGAGCACGCCTGCTGCCGTCAACCCGAGCGCGTTCGATCTTGATGACGTGCGCCTCGCCAGCGGTTCGGCAACGGGCGGCGCCAGCGTGGCCACCGGCTTCGAACCGGCGCTCTCGTATGCGCCGGTGTCACCGGTCCATGCGCTGGACGTGATCAACTGCGTCATCGTCTGATCTGACGAACGACGGCGCCGGGTCGATTGCGGTAATTCCGCAACGATCCGGCGCCGTTTCCGTTTGTCGGCAGGATGGGACTTACACTTCGCCGATTGCGCTGCCACATTGGCGAGGCATGACGCACCTTCAGGGAGCCAGATGAGCCGAAAGCCCGTACCCGCCCAAGCGGGCGATCGCAGCAGGGTCGAACTGACCTTCGACCGGCCTCAATTGCTCAGCGCATTGTTCGGCCAATATGATCGAAACCTGGTGGCGCTTGAAAACCGGCTCGGCGTTTACATCACCGCGCGCGGCAACCGCGTGGGGCTGGAGGGAACGGCGGAGCAGGTCGCCCTGGCCCGCGATGTGCTGAACGATCTCTATGTCCGCATACAGCGCGGCGAGGAGGTGGATGCCGGCCTGGTCGACGCCTCGATCGCGATGGCGGCCGAACCCACCCTTGATGGCATCATTTCCGCGGAAAAGTCTGGCGGTGCACCGCCGATCATGATCCGCACGCGCAAGAAGACGATCGTGCCGCGTACTCCGGCGCAGGCGCATTACATGCGCGAGCTGGTGCACAACGACATGATCTTCGCGCTCGGGCCGGCCGGCACGGGCAAGACCTATCTCGCCGTGGCGCAGGCCGTCGCGCAATTGATCACCGGCAGCGTCCAGCGCCTGATCCTCTCGCGTCCCGCTGTCGAGGCCGGGGAGCGGCTCGGCTTCCTGCCGGGCGACATGAAGGAGAAGGTCGATCCGTACCTGCGTCCGCTGTACGACGCGCTGTATGATTGCCTTCCCGCCGAACAGGTCGAGCGGCGGATCGCCAGCGGGGAGATCGAGATTGCCCCGATCGCTTTCATGCGCGGACGGACGCTGGCGGATGCCTTCGTGATCCTTGACGAAGCGCAGAACACGACGCCGGCGCAGATGAAGATGTTCCTCACCCGCTTCGGCCAGAACAGCCGCATGGTGATCTGCGGCGACCCCAACCAGACCGATCTTCCCGGGGGCGTAGCGGCGAGCGGGCTTGCCGATGCGACCATGCGCCTGGAAGGCGTGGAGGGGATCGCGATGGTGCGCTTCAGCGCCGCCGATGTCGTTCGCCACCCGATCGTCGGCCGGATCGTCGAGGCATATGAGGGCCGGGACGCTTGAGGCGCCTGATGCCCGGCACGCCTGCCTGCCAGCGCGCGCCTCTGGCCGGCACGGTGCTGCCCGCGGCCGAACGCAGGCCATGCTGCTCCAAAAGCGGCCAACTGATGCACGGGAATCATCCATGATCGATATCGCCCTCCTCCAGGAAGAGCCCTGGCCCGACGGCGGCTGGGAACGGATCGCGACCGCTGCGGTTCGCGCGGCGATCGGCGCCACGCCGTTCGGCACGCTGCTCGACACGCGTGCGACGGTGGAGGTGAGCATCCGCCTCACCTCGGACGGCGAGGTGCAGACGCTCAACGCGCAATATCGCGGAAAGGACAAGGCCACCAACGTCCTCTCCTTCCCGATGGTGCAGCCGGACCTGATCGATACGGTCAGCCAGAATTCCGACGATGGCGAGGTCCTGCTGGGCGATATCGTGCTGGCGCACGGTGTCTGCGTGGCAGAAGCGGCTGAACGCGGGATCAGCGTGGAGGACCATCTTGCCCATCTGATCGTGCATGGCAGCTTGCATCTGCTCGGCTATGATCACATGAGCGACGACGAAGGGGATGCGATGGAAGCGATCGAGCGCGACGCGCTCGCCACGCTCGGCATTGCGGATCCCTATGCCATACGAGAGGACTAAGTGTCCGAGGACCGAAGTAGCGCCGGAAACGGCGAGCCGAATGAAGGCAGTATCTGGCGCGGCCTGCGCACCCTGATCTTCGGGGATTCCGAGGAAGCGACGCTGCGCGATGTCCTGGAGGCGGCGATTGACCGCCACGAGGAAGATCCCGGCCCGGAAACCAAGGGCGACCTGACCCCGCTCGAACGGCAGATGGTGCGCAACCTGCTCCATTTCAGCGAGCGGGATGCCGGCGACGTGGGCGTGCCCCGTGCCGACATTATCGCGGTGGAGGAGCAGACCACCTTTGACGAGATCGTGCACGTCTTCGCCGATGCAGGCGTAAGCCGGCTGCCGGTGTATCGCGAAAAGCTCGATACCATCGTCGGCATGGTCCATATCAAGGACGTGTTCGCCATCCTCGCCAGTGACGGCCCGCGCCCTTCGGACATTACCAGCCTGATCCGCCAGCCCTTGTTCGTGCCGATGAGCCGGGGCGCGCTCGATCTGCTCGCCGATATGCGCCAGACGCGCGTTCACCTGGCCGTAGTGCTGGACGAATATTCTGGCACCGAGGGGCTGGTGACGATCGAGGATCTGATCGAGGAGATCGTTGGCGAGATCGAGGACGAGCATGACGAGGCGCCCGAAATCATGCTCGTACCGCTCGACGGCGGCGCCTGGGAGGCGACCGCCCGAGTCGAACTGGAGGATGTCGGCAAGGTCGTCGATCCGCGCCTTGCCGAGGCGGAGAGCGATGTCGACACGATCGGCGGTCTGGCCGCCGTGCTGGCGGGACGCGTGCCCGAACCCGGCGACTGTATCGACCATCCCAGCGGCTGGCGCATCGAAGTGATCGATGCCGACGAACGCCGGATCAACCGCGTTCGCCTTCACCCGCCAGTGCCCGAACCTGAGGAGGAGTAGCGAGCTCCTCCCGTCAGGCGGAGGTCGACCGGGGCCGGAGCGCCGCGCCGCGCCGCGGGAAAGGCGGTAGATCGCGCGAAGCCACAATCCCTGCCGCTTTCCCAACTGGCCCCGGCCTTCGCTGGAGAGACGGATCAAACCCTAAACGTTACGATTCCTGCCGGGCGTAGATCAGGCGACGCTGGTTCGCGCTCCTTCCCGGTTGCATGGCGGGAGGAGCAAAGGCGTCAGCGGAAATTGTCGGCGTAGCTTTGCAGCTTGAGCTTCTTCTCAGGCGCCGGCACCACGACATAAGCGATGCCCTGACGTTCGGCATAATCCTTGGCGTCGTCCAGCGTCGCGAAGCCGAGGCGAACCTGCCCCTGAGTGTCGCCGCTTCCGGCCCAGCCCATCAGCGGATCGGCGCGCTGCGCTTCGTTCGGCTCGAACTCGAGCTGCCAGAGATTTGTGCGGTGCTTGCCCGATTGCATGGCGTTTTTCGGGCGTTGAAAGATACGGGCGGTCGGCATGGCATGTCCTTTATCGTGATCCGCGCGCTCTTGCATCGGCATTTTTTGTTCGCAGCGTAGCCGAGGCCGCGGCGGGTTCGTCGGGCCAGGGGTGGCGGGGGTAACGGCCACGCATTTCCTTTGCGACCGCGCTCCAGCTACCCGCCCAGAAGCCCGGAAGATCGCGGGTCGTCTGGATCGGGCGGCCGGCCGGCGACGTGAGCGACAAGACGAGCGGCACGCGATCTGCGCCAACGAGCGGATGGTCCGAAAGGCCGAACAGCGCCTGAACGCGAAGCTCCACCCTTGGGCCGCCTTCCGCCGCGTAGTCGATCGCATGGGTGCTGCCGGCCGGGCTGGTGAAGTTGGCGGGCGCGATCCGCTCCACGCGCTGCAGATCTTCCCAGGAAAGCAGGTTGCGCAGCGCGTCCGTCAGCGCGCCAGGCGCAATCGCGTCCAACCTCCGCTTGCCAGTGACGAGCGCCGGCAGCCAATCGTCCAGGCGGCCGAGTAGGGCTTCATCGCCGAACGGCAGGCCGGCGTAGATCGCCCGCTGGCGAAAGGCGCGTGCGCCGTCGCTCCAGGGCAATAGCGACAGGCCGTAACGCCGCACCCCTTCGATCAACGCCGCCTCGATCGTTGCCGGCGGCGCATTGGGATCCGGTGCGCTGGCCAAGCGGATGGCACCCAAGCGACGTTCTCGCATCGGGCGGACGCCGCCGGTCTCGGGATCGAAATCAGCCAGATGATGCGTTTCGATGCGGTCGCCGAAAAGGGCCGACACCGTTTCCTCATCAATGGCAACGGCGGAAAGGATGCGCGCGCCCGCCGCCATGCCCTGCGTCTCTGCGACCGCCAGCCATTCCTCGCGCGCGAGCGAGGACGCAGGATCAAGCTTCAACCCGCGACCGCCGACCGTGGCCCAGCGCTCTCCCGATGCATCCCGGCGCCTGGCGATCCGATCCGGGAAGGCCAGCGCCACCGCCACTTCGGCGCCCCGGGCACTCGGCGACAGCGATGTCGCGCCCTCGGCAGATGCTCGCGGAACGCTGCGGCTCCACCGTTCGGCGAGCTGCTTTGCCGAACGCGATTTGGGCGAGCCATCGCCTCGCCAGCGACGCAACCGCAGTTCGAGATCCGGATCGTTGCCGCCCAGCCCGCGCTCGCTCAACAACACGGCGACTTCGGCCGCGATAACGGAAAGGCCCAGCGCGCCGGCGCGAAGCAGCATGTGGGCAAGGCGCGGCGGCATCGGCAAGCCGGCGATGGCGCGGCCGTGCTGCGTGGGGCGGCCGTCGCCGTCGATCGCCTCGAGGGTCAACAACCTGGCGCGCGCCTCGGCCACGGCTGCCTCGGGCGGAGGATCAATCCAGGCGAGATCCCGCGGATCGGCCACCCCCCAGACCGCACTGGCGAGAACCAGTGCGGAAAGATCCGCCTCCATGATTTCCGGTGGATCAAACCGTGGCAGGCCAGCTGTCGCCGCCTCTTCCCATAGGCGATAGGCCGTGCCGGGGCCTTGCCGTGCCGCGCGGCCCGCGCGCTGCGTGACGGACGCCTGACTGGCGCGCTCGGTCACCAGCCGCGTCATACCGGCGGCACGGTCATAGCGCGGACGACGCGCCAGCCCCGAGTCGATCACGATACGAATGCCGTCAAGCGTCAGGCTCGTTTCCGCGATCGATGTCGCCAGCACCAGCTTGCGGCGGCCATCAGGCTCCGCGCGAATGGCGGCGCGCTGCGCTGCCGGATCGAGGCTACCGTGCAGACGGTGCAGCACGACGCCGGGCATTCCGTCGAGCCGCTCCGCCGTCCGCTCGATTTCCGCGACGCCGGGCAGGAACGCGAGCACGCCGCCCTCCGCCTCGCGCACCGCTTGGCGCACGGCCGCGGCGACCGCATCCTCGATCCGTTCATGGCTGCGGCCGAGATGAACCAACGACAGCGGCCAGCTTCGCCCCGCGCTTTCGATAACAGGCGCGCTTCCCAGCAGGGTGGCGAAGCGCGCGCCGTCCAGGGTCGCCGACATGGCAAGGAGGCGCAGGTCCTCCCGCAGGCCCGCCTGAGCATCGATCGCAAGGGCAAGGCCGAAATCACCGTCGAGACTGCGTTCGTGAACCTCATCGAACAACACGGCAGAAACGCCGGCAAGCTCGGGATCGCGCTGGATCCGGGCAGTGAAGATGCCTTCGGTGACAACCGTGACGCGCGTCTCGGCCGACCTTTTGGTGTCCAATCGGGTGGCATAGCCAAAGGTCTTGCCCACTGGCTCGCCGGCCAGGGCGGCCATCCGTTCAGCGGCGGCGCGCGCGGCGAGACGGCGCGGGGAGAGCAGCAGCACTTCGCCGCTGCACCAGGGCTGGTCCAGCAGGGCGGGTGCAACCGCTGTCGTCTTGCCGGCACCCGGCGGGGCGACCAGAACTGCGGACGATCGCTCCCGCAAGGCCGCGAGCAGCTCGGGCAGAACGGCATGGATCGGCAAGTCGCTGGCAGCCATCATTCGCGCTCTGTGACAGGCACCTGCCCGAAAATGAACCCGTCACACGCCGGGACCCGCAGCGTCAGTGTAGCGCCCTCACTGCGCGTGTTCGCAGGCACTCATCGATCCGCGCCTCGCTGCCGCCGGGCTGCCGCTGCACCACGGAGGGCACGTCAACCGGCACGCCAGGCCGAGTGGAGGCGAAACGCGACGGATCATAGCCGGCACAGCGCAGGATCGCCGACAGCATCAGCGGCGGCGTGTCACGCGCCTCATAACTCAGGCGGAACGTGCCCCAGTGGATCGGAAGCGCCCGCCCCGGCGCCATGCGGTGGAACACCCGCACCGCATCGGGCGGCCCGATATGGCTTCCCGATCCCAGCTGCCCTGGCGCGAAACGAAAGGCGCCGATCGGCAGCAATGCCAGTCGCACGGGACCATAAGAGGCCGCCCCGCGCGGCCATTTTCCGTCACCAAGCCCCGTATCTCCGGCAAAGAACAGATTGCCTCCCGGAAGGCGGACGGTGAAAGCGGACCAGAGCGCGCGATTGCGATCAGTGAACCACCGGCTTCCCCAATGGTGATTGCGGGTGACGATCACCTCCACACCGGAGCGAACGCTCACCCGCTGGCCCCAGTCCAGCGCTTTGGCAGATACGCCCGCCTGGGCGATCACGCTGTCGTTCCCGAGGCTCGTGAGGATCAGCGGACGATCGCGATCCCAAAGCCGCTTCAATGTCGATGTGTCGAGATGATCGTAGTGGTTGTGGCTGACCAGGACCAAGTCGATCCTCGGCAGATCGTCAAACCGGATGCCGGGCGCCATGACCCGTCGAGGACCGAATCCCAGCGGCCCCGCATTCTCCGACCAGATCGGATCGGTGAGGATGTTCAGGCCCTGCGTCTGCACCAGCACGCTTGCATGACCGATCCAGGTCGCCACCATGCGATCCCCTGCCACGCGCCGCGCCGGCACCGATGGCGTCACCGCCACGTCTTGCGGCCATGGGGGTCGCCCGTCACTGCCCGTCAGGAACCGCCAGAAGAACCCAGATCGGCTGCCGCCGCTCGGCACGCGCGCCGTGTCTTCCCCATCGGGATTGAAAAAGCGCTGTCCGTCAAAATGCGCGCTGACAGGTCCGCGGTAATAAATGCGATCCAGAAAGCGAGGGATGATCGTCACCGCCAGACCGGCCGCAATGAGGAGGAACAGCACCGCGGTGGCGGCAAGCTTCAGGAACCGCGCCAATCAATGCCCCTCGCGTTCTTGTATCTCAGGAACCACACCAAACGCATGGCGGCGCTATTCAGCGCATCAGTTCTTCGCGCACACGGTTGGCCTGCATTGATTTGCTGACTTCGATCATGAAGCAGGCGAGGCTTGCGATCAGCAGAACCATGGCGAGGATGAAGGCGATCGCCACGAGCTGCCCGATGTGAAGGCTGGCGAGCACCGCCACGAACAGCGTCGCGACCACCGCGCAGGTCATCACGGCCGAACTCACCGCCAGGAACAGCGCGCGATTGATGATCGTCATGCGACGGTCAAGCAGCCGTAACTCCCATGCATGCCGCGCCCGATCGGGACCCGTGGTATTCGGGAACAAGGCTTCGATGGTGCGTGCCCGATCGATCACGCGGGACAATCGGCCGGCAAGCACGTTCAGAAGTGCACCAATACCAGCGAGCATGAACACCGGGCTGAGCGAAAGCTGGATCGTCTGCGCGATCGTCAGCACTTCGGGGGAATAATCCATCAGCTGGAATGTGGCGCGCCTGCCGCATGGCAGCAAGTTGCAAGATGATGGTAAGAGGATTTGATTTAAGGCCAGCTCATGTCGAAGCATTGGTCCCCTGGCGCGCTACACCGTTTTTCCGGTTCTGCGCAGGCGTGCGTGGTGGAGGGGCTTCCGCAAGCCATTGACGACGTTGCCGAAGCGGCGCCGGCGAGCCACGGTTTTCTGCGCCGAGCGTGGTTCGACGCGGCGCTGCAGGCCTATGGCGGGCGTGCGAGGACGCTGATCGTCACCCGGCACGATCGGCCGCTTCTGGCATTGCCGATGCACGACATCGGCCCACGTTTCCTGGGGCTGTCGGCGATTTCCGGGTGCTTTTGGCCATTTCGCAGTTTCCCCGCAGCGGCCGGGATCGATGACACGGCGCGCGACGCTGCGCTGGACCAGCTGGCCCGCAGCGTCACTGCCCTGCGCATCGGCCCCGTCTATGATGGCGACGCATCGGCCGCGCCATTCATCGCGGCCGCGCGGAGCCGCGGCTGGGCAGTGCTGAGCCGCACGGTCGCGACCAGCTTCCTGCTCGACATGGCGGCGGCACGGGTGGCGGGAACCTGGCCGCGCAATTCCACGCTGCGCAAGAACCGCTTCCACGAAAAGCACCTGGCAGAGCACGGAGCCTTGCAATGGTCGTTCCTGTCGGGAGCGGACTGGCCGGCGGCGTTCGACGATCTCGCCAATATCGAATGGGCCAGCTGGATCGCCACCCGCACCGACGGGCGTGACGCCAAGTTCACGCGGGCCGGCCATGGCGCCTTCTGGCGCGCTGCCGCGGCCGATCCGGTGATCGCAGACATGTTCCGCGCGGCCGTGCTGACGGTGGACGGAAGGCCCGCCGCCTTCTCCTTCGACATCGACGCCGGCGAGCTGAAATACGCAATCGCGAACAGCTACGATCCCGCCTTTGCCAAGCATTCGCCGGGAAAGCTGCTATATTACCGCAATCTGGTCCACGCGCTGGAGCGCGGCATCACGCGGGTGGACTGGGGCGCCGGCGACAGCGGTTACAAGCGGACGATCGGCGCCGAAGCAGGCCCGGCAATCCGTGACTGGCTCCTGCTACGTCCCGGCATGCCGGCCGCCCTGGCGCCGGTGGTCAGTCTGGCGTGGCGGGACCGATAAGGATCGCCTCCACCGCATCGATCATCCCGTCCAGCGCCACTGGCTCACCCCAATAAGGGTGGTCGGGGCCCGCGCCCGAATCACGCGCGGCCTCTCGCCCGGCGAGCAGCGTCCGAAGCGACAGGCCGGCGAACAGCAGGCGCTGGTTGACCAGGGCGTGCGGCAAGTGATCGAGCAGCCGGTGGAAATGCGCCAGGCAGCGCACATAGCCTTCCGAATGCTCACCCCCGGCCCATTCATCGAACATCTGCCGACGCTCGGTCTGCATGCTGGTCATGAAGCGGAAGTAGGTTTCACCCTCCCCTGTTTCGCCCGTCAACGACGCATTGGGCACGACCAAAGCCCGCACCACATCCCGCAAGCTGAGTTCGCCGCGGGCCTCGGCATCGTCGAGCATGCGCATGCGCGATCCGTCGATCAGATCGGCCCCCTCCACCACCAGTTCGCGCAGCAGATCGTCCTTGCTGCCGAAATAATAATGGACCGCAGCGGCGTTGCGCTGCCCGGCCGCTTCCACGATCTCACGCATGCCGACGGCGGCGATGCCGCGTTCGGCAAAGAGCCGGCGCGCCGCGCGCTTCAACTCGTTTCGGGTGGTGCCGCCACGGCCGGCGGATTGGGGACGCGCAAGGTTCATGCGGCGAGAGCATCGGCCAAGCCGCCGCGCGGTTCAAGTCATCCGGCTTAGATTGACGCTCGCCGCTGCCCGCTTATGGTAAAGCAGACGACTTATAAGAGCGGGAGAGGGATCGTGGCGACCTTGGCGCACGACCGCGAGGCTTGGGCGGAACTGATCGACCTCGACGCGCTGGCGCGCTGGATGGACGGCAAGCGCCTGGGTGAAGGACCGATCGTTCATGCCGAAACGCTTGGCGGCGGCACGCAGAACATCCTGCTGCGGTTCGAGCGCGCCGGCCGCACCTACGTGCTGCGGCGCCCGCCGCGCCGCCCACGCCCCGAAAGCGATGAGGTGATGCGCCGCGAGATGAAAGTGCTGGCCGCCCTAGCGGGATCGGATGTGCCGCATCCCGGCTTCATCGCCGGCGAAGGGGATCCGGCGATCCTCGGCACCGCTTTCTACCTGATGGAGCCGATCGACGGCTTCAACGCCACCGTCGGCCTGCCCCCGCTGCATGCTGGCAGCGCCGCGGTGCGGCGGCAAATGGGCGAGGCCATCGTGGACGGCGCGGTGGCGCTGTCGCGGATCGATCCGCATGAGGCCGGGCTGGACGATCTGGGGAAGCTGGACGGGTGGCTGGAGCGGCAGGTGCCGCGCTGGCGTGCGCAGCTTGACGGCTATGCCAAGTTCGAGGGCTGGACCGGCTATGCCGCCCTGCCGGACGTGGATGCGATCTGCGGCTGGCTGGAGGCAAACCGCCCCACGACCATGAAGCCGGGCCTGATCCACGGTGATTATCATCTGGCTAATGTCATGTACCGGCCCGATTCGCCGGCCCTGGCGGCGATCGTCGATTGGGAGCTGGCGAGTCGCGGCGATCCCATGCTCGACCTCGGCTGGCTCACCGCCACCTGGCGCGACCCGGACGAGCCGCACCAGCGCGTTTCGGTGACCCCGTGGGAGGGCTTTCCCACGCTTGGCGAGATTGTCGATCGCTATCTGGCGGCCACCGGACGGACCGCGGCAGAGGCGCGGTGGTATACGGTGCTCGCGCCGTTCAAGCTGGGCGCGATCCTGGAGGGAAGCCATGCGCGCGCGTGCGCCGGCCTCACGCCCAAGCCGATCGGCGATCAGCTGCACGCGCACACCATCTCGCTGTTCGAGCGCGCATTGCGGCGGATCGACAAGCCGCTGATGTGAGCGAAGCGGGCGGCGCACGGCGAACCGGCGCGCTGCCTTATTTCGCCAGCAGCTCCTCGGTGCGGGTCAGCGCCGAATGCGCGCCGGGTTCCACCGGCACGTTCGTGGCGAAATAGGCGATCCCGGTTCCGCCCGCCCGGTCGACCCACAGGCCGGACCGCAGGCCATAAGCCTCTCCGGCATGACCGATCCGGGGACGCCCGTCGCCAACCGGATCGTCGCGGCACGCCGGCAGCGGTGTTGCCGTGAAGCTGACGGCCAGCCCGTAGCGGCAGTTGAACCCGCCTGCGCGGACGCCGCCCTCCGCCTCTTCGTTCTGAACGCCATTGCTGCCGTTGAACGTCCACTCCGGTGTTGTCAGCAGCGTCATTGACGCCGGCAAAAGCAGCCGCACGCCATCGACCGCGCCGTCACCGAGCAGCAGGCGGCCGATCTTCGCCAATCCGCGCATCGAGATGCGCAAACCGCCCTGGGGCGAAAAGTGGCTGCCGTTCGTACCCGCCCGCCATGTCGCCAGATCGCACGAGCCATTCCGCGCCGGCGTGACCGGGCAGCCCGCAACAAAGCCGGGATCGTCACGAACGGCCTTGCCCTGATCGTACAGGACGACCGCTTGCGATTTCGACGCCGGGCTGCATGTTGTCCAGTTGAAACAGGCGTCAAGCGCGAGTGGCTGGAGGACGAGCCGCTGCATCAGCCGGTCAAACCGCTCACCCGTCGCCCGCTCCATGACGGCAGCGACCACGGGGAAGTTCAGATTGGTGTAGCGGAAGAAGCTGCCGGGTGGATGCTGCCCGTCCCACACCTTGGGTTCGGCCAGCTTGTCCTGCAGCCGATCGTCCAGCGTCAGCAGATAGCCGCCGGCGTCGGTGAGGCTCGACCGATGCGACAGCAGCAGCCGAAGCGTGATCGGCTTATCGGGATAGGCCGGGTTGCGCAGGCGCCAACCGAGCTGCGCCGAGACGTCGGCGTCCAGATCGAGCACGCCCTGCTCCACTAGGCGCATCACGCCGATCGCCGTCACCAGCTTCGAGATCGACGCGATACGGACCGGATCGTCCGCGGTGACCGGCCGGCCAGTCTCGACATTCGCCAGCCCGCTCGTCCGGACCTGCACCTCACCTGTCCGATCAAACGCGACCTGAACGGTGGCAACCGGCATGGTCGCGGCGGCAAGCGCGAGCAGCATTACGCAACATTCTCCATGGCTCAACCCTCGCAAGCGAAGATCACCTTGGCAATCGCCACCGCGACAAAGAAAACGGTCGACTTAATTGGGCGCTGCGCTACGCCATGCCGATGCTGCCGTCTGAGCAGCGACCGGGAGGGGACCGCCAGATGACTATCCTTCTGCACCAATATGACAGCTCGCCATTTTCCGAGAAGGTGCGCATCTGCCTTGGCATCAAGCAGCTTTCCTGGGCGGCGGTGGATCAGCCGGTGATCATGCCGAAGCCCGACCTGCTTGCACTCACGGGCGCGTATCGCCGCATTCCAGTGATGCAGATCGGCGCGGACATCTATTGCGACAGCGTGCTGATCGTGCGCGAACTGGAACGCCGCTTTCCCGAGCCGACGCTGTTCCCAGCCCGCACCCCCGGCATCGACCAGGCGCTGGCGCAATGGACGGACCGGTCCTTCTTCCAGGCGGCAGTGGCGGTGATCTTCGGAGGGCTGGGTGACGCCGTGGATCCGGCATTCAAGAAGGATCGCGAACAGTTGAGCGGGCAGCCGTTCGATCCCGCCGCCATGCGAGCCGCCGTGCCGCACATGTCGGGTCAGTTGCGCGCCCATGCGGCGTGCATCAGCGAACAGCTTTCCGACGGTCGCCAGTTCCTGTCCGGCGACCGGCCCGGCCTGGTCGACGCCACCTGCTATTACAACCTGTGGTTCGTTCGCTCCTTCCATGCGCCCGGCGCGGCGGCATTCGAGGGCCTGCCGGGGCTGGATGCTTGGTATGACCGCGTGCACGCCATCGGCCATGGTGATCGCGGAACGGCCAGCCGGGAAGATGCGGTTGACGCCGCGCGTGCCGGGACGCCGCTCGAAGCATCCGTACTGGCCGAAGATGCGGCGCTGGCCGGTAGGGAGGTTGCCGCAGCGGCGACCGATTACGGGCGCGATCCGATTCGCGGCACTCTGGTCGGATCGTCGCTGCACCATTGGTCGATCGCCCGGGAGGATCCCCGCGCCGGCGGCGTGGTGGTTCACGTGCCCCGATTGACCTTTGCGCTCTCTCCGGTGCAGTGACCGAACAAAGCGATCCCTGACGACGCAGTAAAATGACTCCATTTTGGCAGGCGAGCGCAACGATCAGTAAACTCTAACAGATCATAAGTGCCATCGTGAGCTCACGATCAACCCAACGCCCCACGCCAGTTTCGCTCCGGCAACTGCTCGGCATCAGTGAGGGCGACGATCCGGTTTTCTGGAGCCGCTTGCGCGCGACCCAGTTGTTTGCCGGTCGACGGCTGGCGCTTCTTCTCCTCGCGGCGAACCTGATGGGTGGCATGGCCGTGACCCGGCTGTTCCAGAATGCCGTTCCGATCTGGTGGCTCGCCGCCTGGTTGGTGACATTGATGGCGGTGGCGGGCGCCATTACCGTCCGCCGGCTGCGCACCCGGCACCTGGAGGAAGGCTATGCCACCCTCCAGGAGCTGCGCGACACCGCGCTCGAAGGGCTCGCGCTGGCGGCGATGTGGAGCTTTCCGCCGCTGGTGTTCGCGTCCAAGGCGCCGGCGACCACCTTCAACCTGTGGATGATCCTTGCCGTCCTGATGGCGGCGGCGGCCTTCGCGCTAGCGCCGCTGGTGCTGGCGGCCCTTACCTTTATCGGCGGCGTGGCGTTCACCGCGGCCCTGCTCCTCCTGCTGCAGCAGCAATTCTTCGCCGCGACGGCAACCGTTCTTCTGGGCGCATTGCTCATCACCACCTGCCTCGCGCGGGCGCGGTTCCTGCTGATGCTGCGCGGGTTCGAGATGAACCTGTCCGATAGCCATGAAACGGTGAGCCTGCTGCTCGGCGAATTCGAGGACAGCGGGGCCGACTGGCTGTGGGAAACCGATTCGCAGCGTCGGCTGTGCAAGGTGAACACCCGCTTTGCCCTCGCGCTCGGCAGCACACCAGAGCAGCTGGAGGGGATGCCCGTGCTCCAGGCGCTCGCCGGGGCAAGCTGGGAGACAGGCGATTTCGCGCCCGCGCTTCGCCTGCTGGCCGACAAGCTGAAGCGGCGCGAAGCGTTCCGCGACCTCTCCCTGCCGGTGACGGTGAACGGCGAGCAGCGCTGGTGGGAAATCACCGCCAACCCGCGGCTGGACGAACGCGGCCAGTATGTCGGGTTCCGCGGCGTCGGTTCGGACGTGACCGAACAACGCGCGACGGCCGACAAGATCAACCGCATGGCCCGCTTCGATGCGCTGACCGGCCTGCCCAATCGGCTGTTCGTGAACGAAGCGCTGGCGCGCGCGCTGACCGAGGCGGAACGCTGGGGCAGCCGCGCGGCCTTCATGATGATCGATCTGGATCGCTTCAAGGCGGTGAACGACACGCTCGGCCACCCGATCGGCGACCGTCTGCTCGGCCGCGTGTCCGAGCGGCTGGCGGAGCTGATCACGGAAAACGAACTGATCGGGCGGCTGGGCGGCGACGAATTCGCGGTGGTCATGAATGATGCGACGGACGCCAGCCGAGTCGAGAAGCTGGCGCACCGGATCATCGAAACGCTGTCGCGCCCTTATGAGGTGGACCAGCACACCCTTTACATCGGCGCCTCCGTCGGCGTGGCCACCTCACCGCGCGATGGGCGCACGGCCGAAACGCTGATCCGGTCGGCCGACCTTGCGCTCTACCGCTCCAAGGATGCGGGCGGCGGCGTGTTCCACGCCTATGAGCCGCAACTCCATGTCGACGCGGAGGAGCGGCGCGTCCTTGAAATGGCGCTGCGCAAGGCGCTCGAAAAGGGCGAGCTCCACCTCGATTACCAGCCTGTGGTGGATGCCGGCAGCGAGCGGCTGGTCGGTTTCGAGGCGCTGCTACGCTGGAACAGCCCCGAGTTCGGGACGATTTCGCCAGCCAAGTTCATCCCGATCGCGGAAGAAACGCGGCTGATCGGCCCGATCGGCGAATGGGTCGTGCGGACCGCTTGCGAGGAAGCCGCGCAATGGCCCGATGACGTGCGCGTCGCGGTCAACGTCTCGCCGGAGCAGTTGCACAGTCCCAAGTTCGTGGCGGCGGTGGCGCAGTCGCTGACGGACAGCCGAATCTCCCCACACCGACTGGAGCTGGAAGTTACCGAAAGCGTGTTCCTACGCGAGGCGACGGCCGCATTGCAGGCGCTGGAGCGGATCCTGGAACTGGGCGTGCGGCTGAGCCTTGACGATTTCGGCACCGGCTACTCCTCGCTCGGCTATCTTTCCCGGACCCGTTTCTCGACCATCAAGATCGATCGCAGCTTCGTGACGGGCGCGTCCAAGGGCGTGCCCGAAGCCCTCGCCATCATTCGGGCAGTGGTGGCGCTGGCCAACAGCCTGGGCATGGCGACCACGGCAGAGGGCGTGGAGACCGTCGACGAGCTGACGCTGATTCGCGCCTTGGGCTGCTCCAAGATCCAGGGCTATCATTTCGGCCGCCCGCTTCCCGTCGCGGAAACGCGCGCCATCGCGCTTCGCAACAGATCGGCCATTCGCGCGGCTTGAACAGCGCGCCGAGCACCGCTAAGGGCGGTGCTGCTGCAGGGGTGTAGCTCAGCTGGTTAGAGCGTCGGTCTCCAAAACCGAAGGCCCTCGGTTCGAATCCGAGCTCCCCTGCCAGCCTCTTCGCGGTTTGGCCGACCGGCCTGGCATTGCCGCGGGTCAGTGTTCTCATTCACGCCTGACCGGAAGACGAATGAAGGCTTTAACGCTCATCGCCGCATCCGCCCTTGTCCTGACGGGCTGCGATTCGGCTTCCACAACCATTCCGGTCGCCTCCACAGAGGAACAGGCCAACCCGGACGTCGCGCTGTGCACGGGGCTTACCTCCGCCAGCGAGAGCGGCAACAGCTCGCTGCGGGCCGCCTTCGTCTCGACGCCCGAAGGCCGCGATTATGGTGGCGGGGTGATCCGCCAGTTGGTCGATGCCGGCGGCTATCGCTTTGCCGGTGCGGAGATGGTGGGCAACACCTGCTACGCCTATGCCGAGGCGCAGGGCGAACAATGGGGCAAGCCGTTCAACCTGGCGTGGCGGTGCCCGGTGAAGATGCTGACCGACAATCCCGCCGAGCCCGGCAAGACGGTGCTCGACGTGGTCGAGGATCGCGAATGCGACTTCGACGTCCAGCGCGGCGCGGCCAAGGTTCGCGACGTCGCGGTGGAGATGATTCACCAATAACGGCGACGTCACGGGCGAGAAAACGCTCTGCCCTTGCTCTTGCACCTGTGCAACGCTATCTCGCCGGTCGCATCCGACAGCGCGGACGGCCAATTCACCGTTTCCTTA
The DNA here is from genome assembly GCF_900109205.1 of Sphingomonas sp. OV641. NCBI lineage: Bacteria > Pseudomonadati > Pseudomonadota > Alphaproteobacteria > Sphingomonadales > Sphingomonadaceae > Sphingomonas > Sphingomonas sp. OV641. Next base: position 2,183,825 of record NZ_FNZB01000001.1, read on the forward strand.
CGAGGGAAGCGGTAGAGAGGGCATGCCCCGCTTCCGGTTTGAACGAATAAAAGGCAAGGCACGTGGCGAAGACGTCCCCGATCGAATTCATCAACCAGGTTCGCGCCGAGACCAAGAAGGTCGTCTGGCCGACCCGGCGCGAGACGATCATGACCGGCGTCATGGTGATGATCATGACGACGATCCTGGCGCTCTTCTTCCTGGGCGTGGATTCGGCGTTCAACGCGATCGTCAACGCGCTGCTGAGCCTGGCCAAGTAACGAAAAGGACGCGTCCCCACATGGCACGCTGGTACATCATCCACGCTTATTCCGGATTCGAGGGCAAGGTTCGCGACGCGATCATGGCCGAAGCCAGCCGCATGGGCCTGGAACAGCTCGTGGAGCGCATCGAGGTGCCCACGGAGACGGTGCAGGAGGCCCGCCGCGGCAAGAAGGTGCAGGTCGAGCGCAAGTTCATGCCGGGCTATGTTCTGGCCAAGCTCGACATGACCGACCAGGTCTATCACCTCGTCAAGAACACGCCGAAGGTGACGGGCTTCCTTGGCTCGTCCGGCAAGCCGCAGGCGATCAGCGAGGCGGAAGCCGCTCGCATGCTGAACAGCAAGGAAGAGGCCGCTGCCGCGCCCAAGGCGAAGGTCAAGGTCGATTTCGAGATCGGCGATGCGGTCAAGGTTCTGGAAGGCCCGTTCGCCAGCTTCAACGGCACCGTCGAGGAACTGGATTTCGACAAGTCGAAGGTGAAGGTGTCGGTGTCGATCTTTGGCCGCGCCACGCCGGTCGAACTCGATTTCGAGCAGGTCGAGCGCAGCAAGTAATTCCATCCGGGGAGCGCATGGCCGCTCCCCGCTTCGCTTCCGGCGCGCCGCACCTGTGGCCGACGTCACGCCTCCGGGCGGGAACGCGCCATCTTTTCCAGCCAGGGCCGGAGCACCAGCGCATTGGCATCGACCAGCGTGTGCAGCAGGGCCACCAGCCACAAGAGGCCGGTGGCGAGATACAGCCACACCAGCACCGCACCAACAAGGGCGACGGCGCTCATGCCAAGCGCCCCCTGATAGCGATGCGCCAGGGTGAAGGCGGCCCAGCCCGTGAGGCAACCCGCCACACCACTGCCGGTGACAAGAGCAGCGAGCAGCGGGATCAGCAGGCGGAAGAACATTTCCTCCCCCACTCCTGCCGCAGCGGCAAGCAGGAGGGCGGCGCCGGCTTCGCGCCGATTCATGGCAATCGCAGGCGAGCGGTACATCCAGCCGAGGCGCAGCCAGCCACGACGCGCCATCACGATCGCAGCGATCGCGCCCAGCACGAAGCCGCCCGCGATTGACCAGGCGATCTCTGCCACGGCCGCCATGCCGAGCGGGCTGACGTGCAGTTGCGTGGCCGCGATCCGAAGCTCGCCGGGCAACATGATGAGCGCGTCCAGCCGACCCAGCAGCGCAAGCGCGACCAGCGCCGTGGCGCCGTACATGATGGCGATGCCGAGCGCCCAGCCGAGGGTAGCGCGCGGCCGGGAAGCGGCATCGCCGCGGACCGCCCAGGCGATGCGCGCCGCCAGGCTCCGCTTCGTCCGCCAACCGTGAGCGAGCAGGCCGAGCGCGGCAAGGAGCAGCGCTGCGGCCAGCATCAATTATTCCGCATCAGCGGTCGAGCCGATGCTCACCCTTCACCCAGCGAACCGTGCCGGACGACGCGCGCATCACGACGCTTTCGGTCGTCATCGTCTTGCCGCGCCGCTTCACGCCTTCCAGCAGCGAGCCATCGGTGACGCCGGTGGCGGCAAAGATGCAGTCGCCCTTCGCCAGCTCCTTCAGGTCATATTGCTTGTCGAGATCGGTGATGCCCCACTTGCGGGCGCGGGCACGCTCGTCCTCGTTGCGGAACAGCAGCCGCCCCTTGAACTGGCCGCCGACGCAGCGAAGCGCAGCACAGGCCAGCACGCCTTCCGGTGCCCCGCCCGAACCCATGTACACATCGATGGTGGTGTCCGGATCGGTGGTCGCGATCACGCCAGCCACGTCGCCGTCGCCGATCAGCACCACGCCGCAGCCGATTGAGCGAAGCTCCGCAATCAGCTTTTCGTGACGCGGACGATCCAGCACGCAGGCGATAATCTCGTTGGGGCGGACGCCCTTGGCCGCTGCGATCGCCTCGATATTCTGCGTCGGCGTCTTGTCGAGGTCGATCACGCCGTCGGGAAGGCCCGGGCCTACGGCAAGCTTGTCCATATACACGTCCGGCGCGTTGAGCAGGCAGCCTTCCTCGCCGATCGCCAGCACGGCAAGGCTGTTCGGCCCGGCCTTGGCGCAGATGGTGGTGCCCTCGAGAGGATCGAGCGCGATGTCGATCCGGGGACCGGTTCCTTGCGCCGCGCCAACCTTTTCACCGATGAACAGCATCGGCGCCTCGTCGCGCTCGCCCTCGCCGATCACCACCGTGCCATCGATGTCGAGCGTGTTCAGCGCCTCGCGCATGGCCTCGACTGCGGCCGCATCGGCAGCCTTTTCGTCACCGCGACCGATCAGGGTGGAAGCACCGATCGCCGCCGCCTCCGTCACGCGCACCATCTCGAGCACCAGGACGCGGTCGAGCACCTTGCTGGCTGTCGGCATTCAATCCCCCAAAGTCTTTGTTTCAGTGGAGCGATAGGCGGCTCACGTTGCGGTGTCGAGACGGCGCTTGCCGCTGCGCGGCGGCGGCGCGACAAGCGGGTGCATGGCGAAGCTGAAGGTCTATCGAACACCAGCCGGGTTTCACGATGCCTATGTCGCCGCACCCAGCCAGAAGGCGGCGCTGGCCGCGTGGGGCAGCGATGCGAACCTGTTCGCACGGGGGCTAGCGGAGGTGGTGAGCGATCCCGAGCTCACGCGCGAACCGCTCGCCCATCCTGGTGAGGTAATCCGTGTGGCCCGCACCATGGCCGACACGGCCGAGGATTCTCCAAGGCGGAAGCGACACCGCGTCGAAACGGCTGTACCTCGCGAGGAGGCGTCGTCACCAAAGGCTAAGGCCATGCCCAAACCTAGGCCTAAGCCTAAGCCTAAGTCTAAGCCGAAACCAAGCCGGGCAGGTCTCGACAGGGCCGAAGCTGCGATCGAGGCGGCGGAAGGACACTTTGCCGAAGAACGTGCGAAGCTGAAGCGGGAAGAGGAAGCGCTGGCGGCGCGGCGCCGCACGTTGGACAAGGAACAGGCGAGCGAGCGCACCAGGCTCGATCGAGCGCGGATCGCCGCGCGCGATGCTTATGAGGCCGCGCTGGAGGAATGGCGCGGGGAGTGAACTGTCCGAAATTGGACGGTGCTTGTGCGAAAACGGACAAGGCCGTTGGAGAGGGCGCGACTGATGCCGGCCCGGGCGTCACTGTTAACGGCCGACGGGCGCGGCTTCTTCCACTTGGCGTGGTGCTTGCTTACGGCAATTGACCGGAGTGTCCTGGGAGAGTGAAGTTATGCGTGTCGCACTGGCTGCCGTAGTGGCAGCCGCCGTTGTTGCGGCACCTGCCCTGGCCCAAAGCGTCGATGCATCCGGCCGCACCACATATGATGCGGCCTTCTTCCAACGGTTTCAGCCGGCGAATGCCCTGGAGGTCGTCCGCCGCGTTCCCGGCTTCACGCTGGAACAGGTCGAGGAAGACGTGCGCGGATTCGGCCAGGCGGCCGGCAATGTCGTCATCAACGGCCAGCGCCCGTCATCCAAGAGCGATACGATCGAAGTCGTGCTCGCCCGCATCCCCGCGACCCGCGTGGCGCGGGTCGAGGTGGGCCCGGGCACCCTGTTCGGCGCCGAATATAGCGGCAAGGCGCAGGTCGTGAACCTGATCCTCACCGGCGAAGGCGGGCTGGCGGGCACGGCGACGGGCACGCTGCGCCGCCAATATGACGGCAAGCTGTTTCCCGAGGGCAGCGTTTCGACGCTGCTGCGCCGGGGCAATTCGACGTTCAATGCCGCGATCGGAGTCAATAACGAGCAAACCAGCGAGGAAGGCTATGACACGCTGCGCGCCCTCCCCTCCGGCGAGCTTCTGGAATATCGCCGCAAGATCAACACCATCGAAGATCCGAACGCATTCGTGTCGGGCTCCTGGGATTACAAGGCAGGACAATTCGAAACGGCCCGCTTCAACGCGCGCTACGCCTTTGACCGGTTCCGCCTGAGCCAGACCAATCAGGTTCTGCCCACGGGCGGCACGGCGCGGGACGACCGGCTGACGCAGCGGTTCCATTTCGACGAATGGGAAATCGGCGGCGACGTGCAGCGGCCGCTGCTCGGCGGCGGGGTGAAGCTGATCGGCCTCGCCACCCGGCGGGATCGGATCGATCGCGAACTGTCTCTGCTGCGCGTGCGGAGCGATGTGATCGGCGGCAATGAGCAGCAGGTGCGCAGTCAGCGCGACGAGGCCGTGTTGCGCGGCTTGTGGACGCGTCCGGACTTTCATGGCTGGTCGGTGGAAACCGGCGTCGAAGGCGCGCTCAATCGCCTGCGCAGCAAGGTCGATCTGTTCGGCTTTGGCGCGGAGGGCGCCCGGACCCGCATCGACCTGCCGGTGGATGATGCGGTCGTCACCGAATATCGGGCGGAAGGTTTCGCCAATGCCAGCCGTTCGCTGACGGCAAAGCTGCGCATAGACCTGGCGCTGAACTACGAGCTCTCGCGGCTGACGGTGGATGGTGATGCCGACGCCAAGCGCTCGCTCCACTTCTGGAAGCCGAAGCTGAATGTCGACTGGCGCCCCGGCGATGGCTGGCGGGCGCAGGCGTCGATCGCGCGCACGGTGGCACAATTGCGCTTCGAGGACTTTATCAGCGCCGCCGAACTCGCCAACGAACGGGTGAACGGCGGCAATGCGGAACTGGTCCCGCAGCGTTCCTGGGAAGCGCTGGCCACGGTCGAAAAGCAGGTGCTGGGCGATGGGCTGGTCAAGCTGGAGCTCGGCTATACCCGGACTGCCCTGGTGCAGGATCGCGTGCCGACGCCCGAGGGGTTCGACGCCCCCGGCAACCTTGGGGACGGCACCAGCAAGATCGCACGCGCGACCTTCGACGTGCCGGTTGCGCGGCTTGGCATCAAGGGCGGGCGGATCTCAGGGCGCCTGAGCTATGTCGGCACTTCCGTCGAGGACCCCTATACCGGTGAGCAGCGGCCGTACTCCGGCGCCTCCCCATTCGTTTACGAAGTGAACTGGCGCCAGGATCTGGGCGATTTTGCCTGGGGCGTCGGCTTCGCCGGAGACGATCCGTACACCTTCTATCGTCGCAACGAGCTGGACACGCTTTACCCCGGCAACCCCTATATCACCGCCTTTGCCGAGTACCGGCCGACCCGCAGCACCACCGTTACGCTGAGCGTCGACAATTTGGGCGACTTCAGCACCCGGCGTGGACGGTTGTTCTTCGATCCCGACCGCCGCACGCCCGACCCGTTCCGGGTGGAGGATCGCGTGCGCAATCAGCACATCCTGCCTTATCTGACGATCAAGCATAATTTCGGCTGAGCTGCGGCCGAGACGCTCGGCAGGTGCGGTCACGAAGCTGCGCGGAAGGGGACAGCCTCTCCCGCCGAGGCGGCGGATCTGATAGCCGCTTGCCCATGCCGCCCGTCGATCTTCTTCCGGTCCTCGCCCCCTGGTTCGATCTTGCGGGGCTGGCGGTGTTTGCCGTCTCCGGTGCGCTGGCTGCCGCACGCCGAGGGCAAACGATGGTGACGCTCGCTTTTTTCGCGATCATCACGGGCGTCGGCGGTGGCACGATGCGGGATCTGCTGATCGGCGCGCCGGTGTTCTGGATCGTCGACAGCCGTGCCGCAGCCGTGTGCCTATCGGCCGCGCTGGTGATCTGGATCACACCCGAACGCTGGTGGCGCGGCGCAGCGCTGGACTGGTTCGATGCGCTGGGGCTTGCCGCTTATGCCGTTTACGGTGCCGCCAAGGCGCTGGGCTATGGCGTACCGCCGGTGCCGGCCTTTCTGATGGGTGTCGTGACTGCCTGTGTCGGCGGCATCATCCGAGACGTGCTGGCTGGGGAGCCATCGATCCTGATGCGCCCGGAACTCTATGTCACCGCCGCGGCGCTGGCCTCAGCGCTGTTCGTCGGCCTGTCGTTGCTGGGAATGGAGGGGGCACCGGCCGCCGTTATCGCCGCCAGCGCCGGCTTCGCGCTTCGCGCAGCTGCCATCCGCTGGCAATTGCATCTTCCGGCCTATCGGCAGCGGCGGTAGCAGGCCACGCCCGGGTGCTTGTTGAGGGGACTACTGCAGGATCGTGCCGGCGCCGCAATCAGGCGCGGACCACGCCCACGTCGGCAAAGCGGCGCGGCTCCACCGGCGGCACCATGCTTTCGTTCAGCGCGCATTGCCAGAAACCGACGTCCAGCCAGCGGCCCTGCTTATATCCTACCTCGCGATAGATACCCGCGCGCCGAAACCCCACCGCTTCATGCAGCGAGATGGAATTGTCGTTGGGAAGCGCGATAACGCCGATCGCCTGGGTGAAGCCTTGCGCGCGCAACGTATCCACCAGCGCTTCGTAGAGCAGCCGACCCACGCCCTGCCGCTGCACCGAGCCGGACAGATAGATCGAGGTTTCCACCACATAGCGATAAGCGGCGCGCTCTCGAAACCGGGTCGCATAGGCATAGCCGACGACTGCCGCGTCATCGCCCACCCCCGATGTGGCCACCAGCCAAGGATAGAGGCCGTCCGATGCGGTCATGCGCTGACGCATCTGCCGCGTATCAGGCGCCTCGCTCTCGAACGAGACGGTGCCGGAGAGCACATAAGGCGCATAGATCGCCGCAATGGTGGCGGCATCGCCCGTCGTGGCGGGGCGGATGGCGATCATGATCAGGCGCCTCCTTCCGTCTGGGTTGGTCCTGATGTCAGACCGGTTTGCCCAATCGGCAGCAAAGCGCCGTGGTCGTCAACCGATTCCCTTGTCGCCGCCGTAGCACGACACGGGTCGGATCAGCGCTGCTCCACCGCGACCACCAAGTCCGAGATGCCGGCCGTGGACAGCGTGCCGCGCAGACGCGCGCGGCGTGACGGTGCGCCGGGCGGGCCCTGCAAGCCATAGATGCTGAGTTCGCCAGCACCGCCCACACGGCAGCGCACATCGATCGACTGCACATCGGAGAGCCGCGCCGCCATTCGCCGCGCTTCCGCCAGAGAGCCGCCGTCCACCGGCTTGCCACCGATCGCCAGCCGATCAAGCATTACACCCGCGCCCGACAGCGGCGTGGCCGTCACCTGCACCTCATACACGATTGCCTCGCACGCGAAGCGGCCGCTCAGCGTGCGCGGAGAGGCGGGCTGGACCAGCGGCGGCGTGGCGCCGGGCGCTGCCGCCTGCAGCGCCATGAACAGCGCGGCGATCACAGGCCGAAGCGGGCCAGCAGCAGATCCAGCAAGCGCGCGTCACCAGCCGTCACCTGGGTCGGACCAAGCGGCCCGCATTCAAGGCAGCGCGCCTGAATGCCGCCGGTGGTTGCCATGCGCCGAACGTCACCGGCGGCACGCGCCAACACCTGTCGCTGTTCCCACGCCATGCGGCCAAGCGCGTCGGTCGGGACACTGCCGCTTTCATCGTCGTCATTGCCGATCTGCTGCGCCAGCTGCGACGCCCAGCTCGGCTTCTTTTCAAGATATACGGGCTTTGCCTTGGCCGGATCGAGCTTGGCCCGCCGTGCCGCTTCCTGCACGGCATCATCCAGCGTGCCGAACCGATCCACGAGCCCGATCTGCCGCGCGGTGCCGCCTTCCCAGACGCGACCCTGCGCGATCTCGTCCACCCGTGCCACCGGGAGCCGGCGCGAGCGCGATACTTCCGACAGGAAGCGGCGATACACCTGCTCAATGCTCGACTGAATCATGGCGCCCGCCTCTTCGTTGAGGCCGCCGATGATGTCGGGCTGTCCGGCGAGCGGCGTGAGCTTCACTCCATCGCTGGTGACGCCGATCTTGGCGAGGCTGTTCTCGAAGCTGGGCAGAACGCCGAACACGCCGATGGAGCCGGTGATCGTGCCCGGATCAGCGAAGATCACATCGCCCGGCAACGACACCCAATAGCCACCGGACGCCGCCACCCCGCCCATGGAGACGACGATCGGCAAGCCCCGGCGTTTCGCCTCGAGCACGGCCAAGCGGATCCGTTCGGACGCCAGCACCGATCCGCCCGGCGAAGCCACCCGGACGACCAGCGCCTTCAGTTTTTTCTCGGCAAGCCCATCAAGGATGAACTTGGCGATCGTGTCGCCACCGGCGGTGCCAGGCCCGGCCTTGCCGTCGACGATCTCGCCGGCGACGGTGACCACGCCGATTTCGCCCTCGCCGGGAGCGGGGTTCGCCTGCACATACGCCTGGTAGCGGATCTGCTTGAACGAGCCCGCCGGCTTGTCCTCTTCGGCACCGACGATCTCGGCGACGCGGCGGCCGAAGGAGATGCGATCACCCAGCTTGTCGACGATCCCGCTGGAGAGGCTGGCCTTTGCGATATCGCCGCCAGCGGCCGCGACGATACGGCTCGGCTGCGTCAGCCAGCCGTCCACACGCGCCTTGGGCCGCGCCTGCGCGACAGCATTCTTCCATTGTTCAAACAAAGATCCGTACAGCGCCTGCGAGGCCGCGCGCGATTCCGGGCTTTCGTCCGCGCGGGTATAGGGCTCCACGGCCGACTTGAACTTGCCGACGCGGAACACGTGGGTGGTGACGCCCAGCTTATCGATCAGGCCCTTGTAGTAGAGGCGATTGCCGCCCGGCCCGCTGAGCACCACGCCGCCCAGCGGATCGACCCAGATCTCGCTCGCCGCCGCGGCGAGCCGATACGCACCGTCAGTATAGCCGGTCGCATAGGCGAGGACCGGCTTTCCGCTTTGCCGCACCCGCACCAGCGCTTCGGCCACTTCGCCGAGCGCGGCCGGATAGGCGCCGCCGAAGCGGTCCAAGTCCAGCACAACCGCCTTCACGCGGGTGTCGGTACGCGCGCTGTCGATCGCGTGAACCACATCGCGCAACCGATACTGCCGGCCGATCTGCTGGCCAGAGACAAAGGCGAGCGGGGGCACCTCTTCGGGCTGCTCGACGATTGGCCCGTCGAGATCCAGAACAAGCGCACCATCCTTGATCGAAGGCGTGCCGGGTCGTGAATTCAGCGCTGCGAACAACAGGGCAAAGAACAGCAGCATGGCCACGAGCACCAGCGCGTCCTTGATGCCGACCAGCAGTTTCCACGCGCCGCGTACAAGCTTCATCACCAATTCCCGGAAAGTCTTCTTAACGGTTTAACCGAAGGTGTATGGGTGGAGCAATACGGCTGATCAATTGATCCGGCTGGGCGGCTGATCACGCTCGCATCACCATCTGCCGCCTTTCCCCCGCTGGAGATTCGGCCTACCTCCCCCCGGCCATGGAGTTCGCCGCCGCCCCGCCGCTGACCGAAACGCGTCCGGCGAGCGACCGGGCCGAGCTGTCCGCGCTGCTGCGCCTGTCGGCACCGCTTGTCGGCGCGAACCTGCTGCAGATGGCGGTCAGCGCGGTGGACGTCATTTTCGTGGCGCGACTCGGCACCATTGATCTGGCAGCGGCGACGCTGGGCGTGTTCCTCTTCAACCTCAGCATGTATGCGCTGATCGGCCTCACCAGCGCCGCCTCTCCGCTGATCGCGGCGGAGCTCGGCCGGCGCCGCCATGCAGTGCGCGAGGTGAGGCGCAGCGTGCGCATGGCCTTCTGGGTTGGCGCCGCCGCGGCGTTGCCCGTCCTGCTGCTGCTTGCCCATGGCGAAACCTTGCTGCTGCTGGCGGGGCAGGATGCCGACGTGGCGCGCCGCGCCGGTCATTTCCTCGACATCATCCTGATCGGCCTGCTGCCCGGTGTCGCCGCCGGGATCATGCGGTCATCGGCGGCGGCGCTCAGCCGGCCCGGCTGGGCGTTCGCCGTCACTGGGCTGGCGCTGCTGGTGAGCATTGTCGCCAACTGGGCGCTGGTGTTCGGCAATCTGGGCGCGCCGGCGCTGGGTCTGGAAGGGTCCGCGATCGCCAGCGTCATCAGCCTGACTGCCATGACGATCGCTTATGTCGGGATCTTCCTGTTCGACCGGCGACTGCGCCGCTATCGCCTGTTCGGCCGCTGGTGGGCGGCCGAATGGCCCCGTTTTCGGGACATCGTGCGGCTTGGCGTGCCGATCATGCTGACCTGGACCTTCGAGGGCGCGCTGTTCGGCGGCGCCGCGATCCTGATGGGGTTGATCGGCGTCAACGAGGTGGCGGCCCACGCCGTGGCACTCAACATCGCGGCGATCGCTTTTCAGGTCCCCTTCGGCATCGCGCAGGCGGCGACCATCCGCGTCGGCATGGCCTATGGCGCACTGGACCGGGAATGGATCGCGCGGGCTGGCCGCGTCGCGCTGGTGATGGGGATCGGCTTCATGGGCATCACCGCCGGCGCGATGTGGGCCGCGCCCCGCCTGTTCGTCAGCGCCTATGTCGACGTGGAGGCCCCGGCGAACGCAATCGTGGTGAGGCTGGCGGTGCAGTATCTGGCGCTCGCCGCCATGTTCCAGCTGGTCGATGGCGCACAGGCGGTAGCGGCCGGCGTGCTGCGTGGGCTGCAGGACACGCGCGTGCCGATGCTGATCGCGCTGTTCGGCTATTGGGTGGTCGGTTTTGGCACCTCGATCTTCCTCGGCTTTCAGGCAGGATGGGCGGGCGTGGGCATCTGGACCGGCCTCGCGGTGGGGCTGCTGGCGGTGTCCATCCTGCTGATGTGGCGCTGGTACGCGCGCGAACGGCTCGGCCTCGTCCCGCGCACGGCCTGACCGACCGGTCCAAATTTTTGTGCGTCATACCGTTGACGCTATGATGAGCCACACACATATGGCCGGCGCTGGCACTCGATTCAGGCGAGTGCCAAAGAACAGTCACACCGCTCAAAAGAGGGTACAGCCATGAACTTCCGTCCGCTGCACGACCGCGTGCTCGTGCGCCGCGTCGAGGCCGAGGAAAAGACTGCCGGGGGGATCATCATTCCCGACACCGCCAAGGAAAAGCCGCAGGAAGGCGAAGTTGTCGCCGCCGGCGCGGGCGCCAAGGCGGAAGACGGCAAGGTCACGCCGCTCGACGTCAAGGCCGGTGACCGCATCCTGTTCGGCAAGTGGTCGGGCACCGAGGTCAAGGTGAACGGCGAAGACCTGCTCATCATGAAGGAATCGGACATCCTCGGGATCATCGCCTGATGGCGATGGGGCTCGGCATCATCGCCCGAGCCTCCGTTCGAATACTTCAACTGTTTCAACATTCGTTCATCTGAAAGGGTAGCCACATGGCAGCCAAGGACGTGAAATTCGGCCGCGACGCACGCGAGCGCATCCTCAAGGGTGTCGACATCCTCGCCGACGCGGTGAAGGTGACGCTGGGCCCGAAGGGTCGCAACGTCGTGATCGACAAGAGCTTCGGCGCGCCCCGCATCACCAAGGACGGTGTGTCGGTCGCCAAGGAAATCGAGCTCAAGGACAAGTTCGAGAACATGGGCGCGCAGATGGTGCGCGAAGTGGCCTCGAAGACCAACGACATCGCCGGTGACGGCACCACCACCGCGACCGTTCTCGCCCAGGCGATCGTTCGCGAGGGCATGAAGTCGGTAGCGGCCGGCATGAACCCGATGGACCTGAAGCGCGGCATCGACCTCGCCGTCGGCAAGGTCGTTGACGACATCAAGGCGCGCTCCAAGCCAGTTTCGGGTTCGCAGGAAGTTGCCCAGGTCGGCATCATCTCCGCGAACGGCGACCGTGAAGTCGGCGAGAAGATCGCCGAGGCCATGGAGAAGGTCGGCAAGGAAGGCGTGATCACCGTCGAAGAGGCGAAGGGTCTCGAATTTGAGCTCGACGTCGTCGAGGGCATGCAGTTCGACCGCGGCTACCTGTCGCCGTACTTCATCACCAACCCGGAAAAGATGCAGGTCGAGCTGAACGATCCCTACATCCTGATCCACGAGAAGAAGCTGTCGAACCTGCAGTCGATGCTTCCGATCCTCGAGGCGGTTGTGCAGTCGGGCCGTCCGCTCCTGATCATCGCCGAGGACATCGAGGGCGAGGCGCTGGCCACGCTCGTCGTGAACAAGCTGCGCGGCGGCCTGAAGGTCGCAGCGGTGAAGGCACCGGGTTTCGGCGATCGTCGCAAGGCGATGCTCGAGGACATCGCGATCCTCACCAAGGGCGAGGTTGTCTCCGAGGATCTCGGCATCAAGCTCGAGACCGTCACGCTCGGCATGCTCGGCACCGCCAAGCGCGTCACGATCGACAAGGACAACACCACCATCGTCGATGGCGCGGGTGATGCGGAGTCGATCAAGGGCCGCACCGAGGCGATCCGTCAGCAGATCGAAGTCACCACTTCGGATTATGACCGTGAGAAGCTGCAGGAGCGTCTCGCCAAGCTTGCTGGCGGCGTTGCCGTGATCAAGGTCGGCGGTGCGACCGAGGTCGAGGTGAAGGAGCGCAAGGACCGCGTCGACGACGCGCTGCACGCGACCCGCGCAGCCGTTGAAGAGGGCATCGTTCCGGGCGGCGGCACGGCGCTGCTCTACGCGACCAAGGCGCTGGAAGGCGTGAGCGGCGCGAACGACGACCAGACCCGCGGTGTGGACATCGTCCGCAAGTCGCTGACCGCGCTGGTGCGCCAGATCGCGCAGAACGCCGGTCAGGACGGCGCCGTGGTGTCGGGCAAGCTGCTCGACCAGAACGACACCTCGTTCGGCTTCAACGCGTCGACCGACACCTATGAGAACCTGGTGCAGGCCGGCGTGATCGACCCGACCAAGGTCGTGCGCACCGCGCTCCAGAACGCCGCATCTGTGGCTGGCCTCCTCATCACCACCGAGGCGACCGTCTCCGAGCTGCCGGAAGACAAGCCCGCCATGCCGGCAATGCCGGGCGGCGGCATGGGCGGCATGGACTTCTGATTTCGGACCGGGGCAGCGAAAGCTGCCCCGGACAGAAAACGGAAGCGTCCAGCAGCGGCTTCGCCGCTGCGCTTCTCAAGAAAGGACCGGATGCCCAGCGCATCCGGTCCTTTTTGCTTCTGGGCCGAGCCCAGACGATCAAAGCAAAGGCATAGGCCGGAAGTGAAGGGCGCTTGCGCATCCCGGCCACGACCCTATCTGCCGCCCCCATGGCTGCCCCTATTCTAGCGTATGAAGACCTTGGCCTCATTCAGGGCGCCGGCTGGCTCTTCCGCAACCTGAACTTCTATGTCGGCCCGCGTGACCGCCTGGCGCTGATCGGCCGCAATGGCGCAGGCAAGACGACCCTGCTGAAGCTGATCGCCGGGACGATCGACGCGGACGAGGGCCGGCGCACCATCGTGCCTGGCACCCGCGTGATCCTGCTGGAGCAGGATCCGAACCTTTCCGACTATGCCACGCTCGCCGATTATGTGCTGTCGGGCAGCGACGCGCCGCAGCACTTCGAGGCCGACGCCATTGCCGATCAGCTTGGTATCGACCTGTCGCGCGAGGCGGCGACCGCGTCCGGCGGTGAACGGCGCCGCGCCGCGATCGTGCGCGCGCTGGCGCAGGACCCGGACGTGCTGCTGCTCGACGAGCCGACCAACCATCTCGATATTGGTGCGATCGAATGGCTGGAGGATTGGCTGAGCCGCTTCCGCGGCGCCTTTGTCGTGATCAGCCATGACCGAACGTTCCTGACCCGGTTGACCAAACAGACCTTGTGGCTCGATCGCGGCAACATGCGCCGCGCTGAAGTCGGCTTCGGCGGCTTTGATGCCTGGACCGAGCAGGTCTATGCCGAGGAGCAGCGCGCCGCCGAGAAGCTGGATGCCAAGCTGAAGATCGAGGAACATTGGCTTCAGCGCGGCGTGACGGGTCGTCGGCGGCGCAATCAGGGCCGCCTGTCCAAGCTGAAGGAAATGCGCGCCGAACGCGCGGCGATGATCGGGCCGCAGGGCGCCGCTGCGCTGGCCATCGGCAGCGACGACAACAAGACCAAGGTCGTCATCGACGCGGAGCATGTCAGCAAGAGCTATGACGGGCGAACGATCATCCGCGATCTGACGTTCCGCGTGACTCGCGGCGACCGGATCGGGATTGTCGGCCGCAACGGCGCGGGCAAGACAACGCTGTTGCGCCTGCTGACCGGCGAACTGGCGCCCGACAGCGGGACGGTGAAGCTCGCCAAGACGCTGGACGGCATCGTCATCGACCAGCAGCGCAAGCTGATGGCGCCGGAGAAGACGGTGCGCGAGGTGCTGGCGGACGGTGGCGACTGGATCGACGTGCTGGGCGCAAAGAAGCACATTCACGGCTATCTCAAGGAATTCCTGTTCGACCCGAGCCTGGCCGAAGCCAAGGTCGGTTCGCTATCGGGCGGGGAGCGATCACGATTGTTGCTGGCGCGGGAATTTGCGCGACATTCCAACCTGTTGGTGCTGGATGAGCCGACCAATGACCTTGATCTCGAAACGCTGGACCTGCTGCAGGAGGTGATCGCGGATTACGAGGGCACCGTCCTGATCGTCAGCCACGATCGCGACTTCCTCGATCGCACCGTGACGGTCACGCTCGGCCTGGACGGGTCCGGCAAGGTGGATGTCGTCGCCGGCGGATATGAGGATTGGGAGCGGAAGCGGGCGCCGCAGAATGAGCGCAAGTCGGCGGCCAAGGCGACAGCCGCAACGCCGGCAGCCCCGCCACAGGCGCGGACCAAGCTGAGCTACAAGGACCAGCGTGACTTCGATCAGCTGCCCAAGCGAATCGAGCAACTGGACGCAGCGATCGCGCGCGACGAGGCGCTGCTGGCGGATCCGGAACTCTATGCCCGCGACCCGGGGGCGTTCGACCGGCTGATGAAGGCGATCAGCGCGGCGCGCGACGAGAAGGAAAATGCGGAGCTGCGCTGGCTCGAATTGGCCGAGATGGTCGAGGCGCTGGGGTAGGAGCGGCCGTCCAGCGGAACGGGACCGGAGAAATCCGGCCTTAAAGGCTTTTACCGGCCCGTCCCGCCAGATCGACGACATATTGCCAGGCGACCCGGCCAGACCGGCTGCCCCGCCTATTCGCCCAGAGCAGCGCATCCTGCGCATCGAACGGCAGGCCATGCCGCTCCGCATAGCCGCGGACGATGTCGAGGTAGAGCGGCTGATCGACGACGTGGAAGCCGAGGCTGAGGCCGAAGCGATCGGCAAGCGCCATGTGATCGTCCACCGCGTCGCGCGGGTTGATCGCATTTTCCTGTTCGTGAACGTCGCGCGGGATCAAGTGGCGGCGGTTGGAGGTGACGACCAGCCGTGCATTGGCCGGCCGCGCCTCCGCCCCGCCCTCCAGCAGGGAGCGCAGCGTGCGTGCGTCCGCCGCGGCGTCAAAGCCCAGATCATCGAGGAACAGGACAAAGGACCGGGGCACGGCCGCGATCGCATCGAACAATGCGGGCAGGCTATCCAGCCGATCTGCGGCGACCTCGATGAGCGCGAGCGGGCCACCGGTGGTCTGGACCGCGCCGACGCAGGCCTTGACCAGCGCGGACTTGCCCGTGCCGCGGGCGCCCCACAGCAAGACATCCTGGGCAGCATGGCCGCCGGACAGGCGCGTCAGATTGGCGAGCAGCAGATCACGCTGTACCTCCACCCCATGCAGCAGATCGAGCGGAAGCGGCGCAAAGGCACGGGCCGCCACCAGCACGCCATCCCGCCAGACATACGCGGGGTGCGCCAGCGGATCAGCCGCCGGCGGCGGGGGCGGCGCGAGGCGTTCCAGCGCGGCGGCAATGCGGGTGAGATCGTCCATAATCCGCTGCTAGGTGCCGGACGATCGCGCCGCAACCACCCGGCGCGGGGATCAGCGCTCGAGGAACTTTAGCAGCGCGATGGCCGGCGCGCGATCGGGAAAGGCGGGATCGCGCAAGGCCTGAGCGATCTGCGCCCGTGCCTCCTCCGTTCGCCCAGCCTCCGCCAGTGCCTGTGCAAAATGCCAGCGGATGCCGGCGTGCGCCGGGTTAAGCACGGCGGCCTTTTCCAGAAGCTGCAGCGCGGCAGAAACATCACCCCGTTCGTACAAGGCCCAGCCATAGGCATCACAGGCCGCCGGGTTCATCGGTGCGAGCCGGTAGGCGGCGCGGCCATGATCCACGCCGCTCGCGCCATCCCCTGCCCCGGCATAGGCATAGGCCAGCTGTGCCTGGACGAGGGCGTCCCGCCCGCCGACCCCGGCGTGCAGCCGCTCCAGCGTTTCGATGGCGGCAGGCCAGTCTCGCGCGCCGAGCTGAAGGTTGGCGAGCGCGCGGTGCGCGATCACGCTTTGCGGGTTTTGCGACAGGTACAGCGCGAGGGCGGACGCCGCCTGCCCCGCGGCGCCGGATCGATTGGCGGCCTCCGCCAGGCGCAGCATGGCGGGCGTGTCGAAGCGCAGATTGGCAGCCTGCTTGTAACGCGGGAGCGCGGCGCCGAACCGCTGCTGCACGGCCAGCACGTCGCCCGCCAGTGTCTGCGCCTCCGGTGCCCCCGGCGATGCGGCGGCAAGCGCGCTGGCGCGCTGCTCCGCTGCAGCGGATTGCCCGGCATCAAGGAGACTGCGGACATAGGCGACCGCGACCGCAGGATCCGCAGGCGCACCAGCCACGGCCGCAGCAAGGGCACCCGTGCCGCCATCGCTGGCAAAAGGCTCCGGATCGGCCAGCGTTGGCCGCGCCGCACGATCAAGGAAGCGCGCCGCCCAGTCCCGCTCCCCCGTCGCCTCAAACGCCCGTCCTGCGAGAGCCAGCGTATAGCTGTCGGCATCAGCGCGCACGGCGATCGGCCGCAGCACGTCAAGCGCGCCTCGTGCGTCGCCCGATCGCAGCAGCGCCGCACCGAGCAGGCGCCGCGCCACCAGGTTCATCGGCTGACGACCGACGATCTCCCGGAAACTGACCACCGCCTGCTCGTAACCCCCATCGGCGTAAGCGAGCATGCCGGTGAGCAGCACCACGCCGGGCATGGCAAGGCCGGCATCGCCCATGCGGCCGAGCAATGCGCGCGCCAGATCGCGCTTGCCGGCCCGGGCAGCCAGGACGGCCTGCAGATACAGCGCCTCCGGGCTGTTGGGCCGGGCGGCCAGCGCGCGGCGGGTTGCCGCGAGCATGGCACGATATCGGCCGGCATCGCCGGCGGTCGCGGCATATTGGATGAGCGCGGGCAGGTAATAAGCGTCGAGCGCCAGCGCCCGATCGAACCAGGGTAGCGCGGCAACAAGGCCGTAGCGGCTGCGCACCACTTCCCCCGCCAGCACGATCGCCGCCAGATTGGCAGGGTCCAGCTCCATGGCGCGGCGCGCGGCGAGATCGGCAGCGAGGATGTCGCCAGCGCCGAATCGGATGCGCCCAAGATCGGCCAAGGCACCGGCATTGTCCGGATCATCCGCCAGGATCGTGTTCAGCAATCGGGTGGCGCCGGGCACGTCGCCACTCACGGCCATGGCGCGGGCCCGGACGCGGGCGGCATAGCCGCGGTAGCGTGGAGCGGCGCGCGCTGCCTCTGACAGTGCGCGATCAGCACTGCCCTGCATCAGATAGGCATCGGCGAACAGGTGATGGAGCCGCGCGCGCGGCATGCCGGCGGCCACTGCGCGGTTCAGCGCGCCCTCGGCGGCCGCGCCATCGCCCACCAGCAGATAAGCACGGCCAAGCACCGCATTGGCGCGCGCCGCTTCCTGGCCGTCGGCCGCGACGAGCGCGTGATTGCGTGCCGCGCTGTAATTGCCGCGCTTCAGCGCCGCGAGGCTGGCGACCAGCGCCGCGCCCGGATCGGGCCGCGCGGCACGGCGGGCGACCAGCACGATCGCGGCCAGCACCAGCGCGGTGATGACCAGCATCGCCACCACGCGAGCCAGCCGCCACGATGGCGTGCCCGCCCGCGCGCGACGGCGACGCCGCCGCCCGCGCAGCAGCGGATAGCGCCCTGCTTCCTCAATCATGCAAGCCGTAGCTCTTCAGCAGATCATACAGGGTCGGGCGGCTGACGCCGAGCAGGCGCGCCGTTTGCGAGATATTGCCATCGGCGCGAGCCAGCGCATGGCGGATCGCCTGACGGTCGGCCGCCTCCCGCGCGGCGCGCAGATTGACGGCACCATCCTCGCCGGCCGCGAGATCCAGGTCGGCGGCCGTCACCGATTTCCCATCGGCCATGATGACGGCGCGCTTCACGCGGTTTTCCAGCTCCCGGACGTTGCCCGGCCAGTCATGCGCATCGATCGCCGCGCGCGCGTCGGAAGAAAGGCCGGATACCGCCGGGTTCATGGTCGCGGCGTAGCGCGTGACGAAATGCCTGGCCAGCAAGGCCGCGTCGCCCGGACGCCCGGCGAGCGAGGGAATGCGCACCACGATTTCGGCCAGCCGGTAATATAGATCCTCGCGAAAGGCACCGGCGGCGACCATGGCGTCGATGTCGCGATGGGTGGCGCAGACAATGCGGGTGTCGACCGCGATCGGCCGCCTGCCGCCGATGCGCTCGATCACCCGCTCCTGAAGAAAGCGCAGCAGCTTCACCTGCAACGCGAGCGGCACGTCGCCGATCTCGTCCAGGAACAAGGTGCCGCCCGCCGCCTGCTCGATCTTGCCCTCGGTGGTCTTCACCGCGCCGGTGAAGGCGCCGCGTTCATGGCCGAACAGTTCGCTTTCCAGCAGTGTCTCGGGAATGGCGGCGCAGTTGATCGCGACAAAGGCGCCACCGGAGCGACGGGAGGCGTCGTGCAGGCCGCGGGCGAGCAGTTCCTTGCCGGTGCCGCTCGCGCCGAGCAGCATGACCGACACATCGGCCGGGGCCACTCGCTCCACGGTGCGCATCACCTTGATCATCTCGGGCGCCGCCGTGATCAGCCCGCCGAGCGCCGGCCCAGTATCGCGCAGCGCGAGGCGGCGGTTTTCCGCTTCCAGATCATGGACGTGAAAGGCGCGCGCAACGATGTGGCCGAGCGCGTCAATGTCGATCGGCTTCTGGTAGAAATCCCATGCGCCATCCGCGATCGCCTGAAGCGCGCTCTCGCGAGCGCCGTGCCCCGAAGCGACGATCACCTTGGTTTCCGGCTTCAGTGACAGGATTTCCGCCAGCGCAGCAAAGCCTTCGCTGGTGCCGTCAGGATCGGGCGGCAGGCCAAGATCGAGCGTGACCACCGCCGGCTCCTCGGCGCGGACCATATCGACGGCACTGGCCCGATCGGCGGCGACCAGCACCTCATAGCCGTCATAGGCCCAGCGCAACTGACGCTGCAGCCCAAGATCATCCTCCACGATCAACAACTTGCGTGGAGCGTTCATGCGGCCAATTCCATTCCCCCGAGCGTCGACGGCGCCAGCGGCAGCGCGATCCGAAAGCTGCTTCCGGTGCCTTCGCGACTGACGACGCTGATCGAACCGCCCATCCCTTCGGCGAGCTGCCGCGCCTCGAACGCGCCGAGGCCGAAGCCGCCCGGTTTGCCCGACACAAAGGGGCGGAAGAGTTGATCGCGTACGAACGCCGTGCTCATGCCGCGCCCGTGATCGACCACCGTGATGCTGGCCTCGCCGTCCGCCGCGGACACGATCAGCTGCACCTCCGCACCGGATGCGCTCGCCTCGATCGCATTCTGGACGAGGTGGGAGACGAGCGTTTCCAGCGCGGCGGGATCGGCCAGCGCGCAGGCCGCCGCTTCGCCCGACGCGCGCACCGGATGCTGGGCCCGACGCCCGGCCGCGATCCGCTCCGCCAGCGCGAGCAGCGGGACGGGGCGGGCCTTTTCGGCACGGCTGGCATGATGCTGCGACAGGCGGGCGAGAAGAGCGTTCATCCGATCCGACGAATCGGACAGGGTCGCCACCATGTCGGCACGGAAGGCCGGGTTGTCGGCGTGCCGCTCGGCATTGCGCGCAACAAGGGTCAACTGGCTGACCAGGTTCTTCAGATCGTGCATGATGAAGGCGAAGCGGCGATTGAATTCGTCGAACCGCTGCGCATCGGCGAGCGCGGCATGGGCGCGCGCCTCCGCCAGATAGCTGGCGGCCTGGCGACCGGCGACGCCGAACAGATCGAAATCCTCCCAATCGAGCGCACGGTTCAGCGCCGGACGGGCAAGGACGATGGCGCCGGCCAGCTCGCCCAGGTGGATGAGCGGAACGATCACCCAGGCCTGGTCGTCGTTGCGCAGCCAAGCGGACACGCAGTCCTGATCGGCCGGCGTTGCCCCGCCGGCGCGCACCGCATCCAGCTCGATGATCCGCCCGGTGGCAGCGAGATGGGCGAAGAGCCGCTGGTCCGGCTGCTCGGGGGACGGCGCCTCTGGCCAGTTCCACACCGATGCGGGGCTAAGCGCGGCGCTGTCCGGCAGGAGCAGCAACCCGCCGGGAGAATCGGTCAGGTCCGCGACCGCCTTCACCACCCGCACATCGAGCGGCGCGGCCGCGCTGCCGGGCGCCCCAAGCGTCTCGGTGAAGCGCAGCCACTCACCGCGATAATCATAGCGGTGGCTGAACAGGTGCTTCGACACCAGCACGCGCGCCCAGGCGCGGGTCCAGGGCGTGGAGACGAGCGCCAGCAGGGCTGCTGTGGTGCCGAAGATGAGCGCGGTCTGCACCAGCCGGGCGTAGCTGCCGCCGACCGATCCGATGATCGCCGTCGCCAGCACGGTGACGGCGACGTACAGCGCCACCGCGACCAGCGCGAGCGACAGCAGCGCCAGGGTGCGCGATACCTGCATCTTGCGTTCGTCGCCGCGCGGCACGGCCAGGCTGAGCAGCGGCGTCAGTGCCACCATCACCGCGCCGCGCAGGTCCATGAGGCCGGCGGGCCAGTCGCCGGTGAGCCACGTGCCCCCGAACACCAGGAGATCGGTGAACCACATCATCGCGAGCGCCACGATCGTCATGCGTTCGCCGCCGTGCCGGCGCGGGTCGCTGCCCTGACGCAGCCGGTTGGCGAGGATCAGCGCGCTGGTCGCGGCCAGCATCTGCAGCAGAAGGCGAGTGTCGAGCAGCGCGGCGGCCGCAATCGGATCGCTGACGATCACCGAGCCCAGCGCGAGCAGGCAGCATGCGACGGTGACGATCGCCACCGCGGCGTAGATTGCACGCACGGCTGGCCAGGCGCCGTCAACCGGCTTCTGCCGGGCCAGCGCGTACATCAGCCATAGCCAGGCGAGATTGCGGACGCCTTCGGCGATCCGGGACGCCACGTCGCGCGCATCAAGCCCGGCCACCGCCAGCGCCCAGAGCGCCGTTGCGAGCAGCCCGGCCATGAACGGTGCGCGCGGCAGCCCGCCGCCGCCGCGCCGCTGCGACAGCGCCAGCGTGCCGAACAGCAGCGCCGCCAGCGCATGGGTCCACAGGGTAATCGGTGCGGCGTTCACCGCGCGCCCGAGGGCCAGAGCACGACCCGCAACGTCTGCAGCAGGATCAGCAGATCGAGGAAGGGCGAATAGTTCTTCGCATAGTAAAGATCATATTCCAGCTTGTGCCGCGCATCCTCAATCGAGGCGCCATAGGGATAATTGATCTGCGCCCAGCCGGTGATGCCGGGCTTCACCATGTGGCGTTCGGCGTAATAAGGCAGCTGCTGTTCCAGCTCCTCCACGAACTGCGGTCGTTCCGGGCGGGGGCCGACGAAGCTCATCTCGCCCTTCAGCACGCTCCAGCATTGCGGCAGTTCGTCGATCCGGACCTTGCGGATGAACCTGCCAATGCGCGTGATGCGGGGATCGCGCTCGAGGGCCCAGACCGCCTGGCCGCCCACTTCCGCATCCTGGCGCATGGAGCGCAGCTTCAGAATGTCGAACGGCTCATTGTAGAGGCCGACGCGGCGCTGGCGGTAAAAGGCGGGGCCGCGGCTTTCCAGCTTGATTGCCAACGCCGTGAGCATGATCAGCGGCAGCGTGACCATCAGCAAGAGGCCACTCGCCGCGATATCAAAGGCGCGCTTCGCCATGGCGGACAGCATGCGGCCCGACGCGAACCCATCGGAAAAGATCAGCCAGGAAGGATTCACGCTGGCGAGGTCGATCCGGCCCGTCTCGCGTTCCAGAAAGGTCGAAAATTCATTCACATGAACGCCCGTCGTCTTGACGCGCAGCAGATCCTTCAGCGGCAGCGCGTTGCGACGCTCCTCGATCGCCAGCACCACCTCCGTCGCGCCGCATTCCACCACGAAGGCGGCGAGATTGGGGATGTCACCGCGCGGCACGGCCTGCGCCACCGCCACCATCGGCTCGCCCATCGCGACATAGCCGGCAACCACGAAGCTGGCACCGTTCGCCCGCTCCAATGCGCCGAGCCGGGCAGCTCGGGGCCCTGCCCCCAGCACCACGATGCGGCGGCGGAACCGCTCACCGCCAAGCATTCGGCGGAACAGCAGCCGCGCCGCTACCAGCCACGCAATGGCGAATAGCATCGCGTAGAACAGGCTGGACCGCCACAAGGTGACGGTGGGCATGAAGAAATACAGCAGGCTGAGGAAGATAACGCCAAGGCATACCGCCACGATCAGCCGCATCACCGCCTGACGGACCGACACCAGAACATCCGCCTGATAGGCGCCGACCGCGACCATCGCGACGGCGAGCGGGACGGCAAAGGCGGCGAGTTGCGGCAGGCGTTCCCAGATCGGCTCCGGGATCATGTCGAGCTGAGCGGCGCGCACCAGCCACCCGCATTCCGCGGCGGCCAGCAGGAGCACGACATCGATCAGCCCGAGCAGGACGACCGCGTTCGGCACGTAATGTTTGAAAACCCTGATCATCGCCCGCGCTCGTCCCTATGGTGTAAGGGAAACCGACACGAGTGCTGTTACAGGAATTGGCAAAGAAAGTTTGAACAGCCCGCCGGATCGAAAATGCTCGTAATGCATTCAAGCACGGGGCATCTTCCACTTTCCTTCGCGCCTGCACTCCTGCGGCGCGTTCATGATGCCGTGAGGAGCTTGCGCGCATGACGTCGATCGTCCCCGTGATCCTGTCCGGCGGATCGGGCACACGGCTGTGGCCCATGTCGACGCCGGAGCGTCCAAAGCAGATGCTGGCGCTGACCGCCGAGCAGACGATGCTGCAGCTGACCGCCGCGCGCGCCTCCGGCGAGCGGTTCGACGCGCCCATCGTGGTGGCAAATGCCCGTCATGCCGACATGATCGAGGAACAGCTTGCCGCCGTCGGTTGCCGACCGCAGGCGCTGATCCTGGAACCGATCGGGCGCAACACGGCGCCGGCCATCGCGCTCGCCGCGCTTTGCGCCGTGGAGCCGGACGCCCCCCTGCTGGTCATGCCATCCGATCATGTGATCGAGGATGTGGACGCTTTTCGCGCCGCCGTTCAGGCCGCGCTGCCGATGGTGGAGCAGGGCTGGCTCGTCACATTCGGCATCACGCCGGACGCTCCCGAAACCGGCTATGGCTATATCAAGGTGGGCGAACCGATCGAGACGGGCGTGTATCGCGTCGATCGCTTCGTCGAAAAGCCACCCCGCGCCGCTGCCGAGGCGATGCTGGCAAGCGGCGACCATGCGTGGAACGGCGGCATCTTCCTGTTCCGCGCCGATGCGTTCCTGGATGCGCTGGCGCAGCACGAACCCGCCATGCTGGACGCCGTCCGCCGCTCGATCGCCGATGGCGAGCGTGCCGGCACGCACATCCGGCCGTCCGCTGTCGCCTTCTCCGAGGCGCCGAACGAGTCGATCGATTATGCGGTCATGGAAAAGTCGGATCGGGTCGCTGTCGTGCCGGTGTCGATGGGCTGGAACGATGTCGGCAGCTGGGACGCGCTTCACGCGATCAGCGCGTGCGACCCCGCAGGCAACGCAATCCGCGGCGAGGTGATCGCGCTTGATACCAACAACTGCCTGGCGCGCAGCGATGGCGTGCGCATCGCCATGGTGGGCGTGAGCGACCTGATCGTCGTGGCATCAGGCAACGACGTGCTGGTCCTGCCCCGTGGCCGCAGCCAGGAAGTAAAGATGCTCTTGGAAGCGATGAAGTCCAGCGGCGGCTCCGACGCAAGAAGCCCGGAGGCGGAGCTGGGCGCGCTCAAAGGGTAACCGTCAGCCCATCATTTATCGGCACATCGGCCCATTGCCCGGTCAGCTCATCGAGCCGGGAACGGATCGCCGCGATGTCCTCGGCCGAGATGGTCGCCGCCTCATGGCCGCGCGCCGCGCAGGCGCGCTCGTAGGTGGCGATCAGATCCGCCACCGGCACCCGCCCGCCCCACATTTCCGCCTGAAACACTTCCACCAGGCGCTCGACCGCTTGATCCTCCTGCGCGCCGCCGGTGTCGAAGCCGACCGCCTGCCCCTCAGCCACGAGCGTCAGAAAGCCGCGGTGCGCCAGCACGCTCTCCACCGCGACATGGATCATGTCATGGGGGATGATGCCCTGTTTCGGGCAGGCGATCGTTTCCGTGGTGCCATCAGCGCGGCTGATGGTGAGTTCGTCGTACTTGCCGCCGCGCTTTACGAAGGTGAGGTCCATGGGGAGGAACCTATTGCTGCTTGAGGACCGGCACCATCGTCTTTGCAGACGGGCATGGCCGCGCGGCGTCAGGGAAATTCTTCGTCAGGCTTCACGCGCGCCGCGCCGGCGCGAGCCTGTCAAGCGGACTGCCGGTCCAGCAAGGTGGCGGTGTCGAGGCCGAGAAGGTCGATATAGGCGCGAATGCGGGGCCATTGCTGGCTGACGAAAGAGTCGCGTTCGGCGATGCGGAGCCGCTCCGCGGCGCCGGGCAGCACGAACATGCCGACGCCGCGCCGCACCTCCACATAGCCTTCATCCTGGAACGACTGATAGGCCTTGGCGACGGTCAGCGGGTTCGCCCCATGCTCGGCCGCAAGCGCACGCACCGAGGGCAGCTGATCGCCTGCGCGGAAGTCACCACGCAGGATCCCCGCCGCGATCGTTCCGCGAAGTCTGATATAGACCGGGCTGTCTTCGTTGCTCAGCGCTGTCATGCTGCCTTAATACAGCAAATAACGGCCCAGGCCAGCCAAGAAGTGTCCGGATCGGTTGCCCGACCCGGCACGACGGGCGCGATCAGTCCAGAATGTGCATCCACAGCGGCTCGCCGGCCAGGCTTTGCGACCCGCGCAACCGCTCCAGCGCCGCTTCGATATGCGACTCGGGCGCCTCATGCGTGACGATGGCGACCAGCGCCGTTCCGTCGACAGGCGCCGCGCGCTGGATGAGGCTCTCGATCGACACGCCAGCATCGCGCATCGCCGCCGCGATTTCCGCCAGCACGCCGACCCGATCCGCCACGGTGAAGCGCAGATAGGCACGGCCGCGGCGCTCGCCAGTGGGTGCCGCCGGCGCTTCCGCCAGCGAGGCGACCGGCATCGCATAAGGCGGACCATATTCGCCGCGCGCGATATCGATGAGATCGGCGACGACGGCGCTGGCGGTCGGGCCGTCCCCGGCGCCGGCACCCTGGAACAGCAGGCGGCCGACGAAATTGCCCTCGGCGACCACCGCATTGGTGGATCCGGTGACATGCGCCAACGGGTGATCCGATGGGACGAGATGCGCATGGACGCGCTGGAACAGGCCGTTGGCGCCTGCCTCGGCCACGCCCACCAGCCGAACACGGTAACCGAGCGTCGCGGCCTCCGCGATGTCAGCCGCGAGGACATGGCGGATGCCGCTGATCGCAACAGCCCCGAAGGCCGGTCGCGTGCCAAAGGCGATGGAGGAGAGGATCGACAGCTTGTGCGCGGCATCGACACCATCGATGTCGAACGAGGGATCCGACTCGGCATAGCCAAGCGCCTGTGCTTCCGAGAGCACGTCGGCGAAGTCTCGGCCCTCGGCCTCCATCTTGCTGAGGATGAAATTGCAGGTGCCGTTCAGGATCCCATAGACGCGGCCGATGTCATTGGCGGCGGCGCCTTCGCGCAGGCCCTTGATCACCGGGATACCGCCGGCGACGGCCGCCTCGAACTTCAGCGGCACCTTGGCGGCTTCGGCCGCGTCGGCAAGCTCCAGACCGTGGTGCGCCAGCATGGCCTTGTTGGCCGTGACGAAGCCCTTCCCCGCAGCGAGCGTCGCGCGGGCCAGTGCGAGCGCAGGGCCATCCGCGCCGCCGACCAGCTCCACCACGACATCGGCATCGCAGCGCGCCAGTGCGCTGGTATCATCGATCCATTCGAAACCGCTGATGTCGACGCCGCGATCCTTGGTACGATCGCGCGCCGACACGGCAACGATCTCGATCGGCCGACCGGCACGCCGCGTGATCAGTTCGCGGTTCGCCTCCAGCACGCGGATCACCCCGCCGCCGACCGTCCCGAGCCCCGCCAATGCCACGCGCAATGCTGTCGTCATCTTTACCCCCTCATCGCGCAGGAGCGAGTAAGCACTTGGCGGTGCCGTGTCGACCTTGCGCGTGCACGGGACGGTAAAGATCCAAACACGATCTAATTTTTGGCCGTATCCCCCTTTTGGGGGATGTGCCCTGCGGTCGACTCCTGCCAATGATTAGCTGCGACCCAAGCCCGTGATTCCACGGGCAACCTGCCCGGCCCCTCTTCACGGAAGGGCCGGGCAACTTTTTTCGTAGCTGATCAGGCTGCCTGGGCGAACACCTGCTGCTCCGCTTCATTGGCCACCACGGCCGGCTGCTCGGCCAAGGGCGTTTCCTTGGCGACGTGCTGCGCGGCGCGTGGATTCGGGAAGGCGATCCGGGAGACCAGGACAACCAGCCCGAGCGCGAGATAGGTGACGACCACACCAACCGGCTGGATGACGAAGGCTGCGCCCAGCGCGAGACGCAGCCACAAGGGGTTGAAGCCGAAGTCTTCACCCAAGGCGTTGCAGATGCCGAGCAGGTTATCCTTCGGTGCGGTGAGCGGCTGGGCGGCGGTGGTCATTGCGATTGCTCCGGTCTGTAACGGCGTCGGCCGTTGATGCCGGGCGATTTGCAGCTTCCGTGCCAGACATGGTTTTCCTGCTTTTTTAGCTACTTGCCGAAGCTCGGCGCTTGGTCGCCATCCGCAACTGCCGGACAGGGCGCCAGATAGTGGCGATATTTGCCAACCCAGCGGGGTGCGCCGGGTGAGGATCGCATTGGCGCCGCATCCTTGATGTGCCAGCATGCCGCGATGACCATGCCGCCAAAACCTGTTGCCGAACTCACCCCGCGCGCCGTGCTGCTGGGCGGATTGATCACATTGCTGTTCACGGCGGCGAACGTCTATCTCGGCCTGAAGGTCGGGCTCACCTTTGCGACGTCGATCCCCGCGGCGGTGATCTCCATGGCGATCCTGCGCCAGTTCCGCGGCTCGTCCATCCTTGAGAACAATATCGTCCAGACCATCGCCAGTGCTGCCGGCACGCTGGCCGCGATCATCTTCGTGCTGCCGGGGCTGGTGATCATCGGCTGGTGGCAGGGCTTCCCCTTTCACCTGACAGCCGGGATCACGGCGCTTGGCGGCGTGCTGGGCGTGATGTTCTCGGTGCCGCTGCGGCGCGCGCTGGTGGTGGAGAGCGACCTTCCCTATCCCGAGGGGCGCGCGGCGGCGGAGGTGCTGGAGGTCGGCTCCGGCTCACGCGCGGGGGCGGCGGAAAGCGCGGCGGGGCTTCGCCTGCTGGTATCCGGTAGCGTGGCATCGGCCGGCTTCGCGATCCTGACCCAGATGAAGCTGGCGGCGGCGGAGGTCGGCACCTGGTTCCGGCTGGGCAGCGGCGCGACCGGGGCAGCGGGCAGCCTGTCGTTCGCCTTGTTCGGCGTCGGTCATCTGGTTGGCCTGTCGGTCGGCCTTGCCCAGCTCGTCGGCCTTGTCACCGCCTGGTTCATCCTGCTGCCGATCCTCACCGCGGCACAGCCGGCGGCGGGTGACGTGGAAAGCTGGGCGGGAGCGATCTTCCGCGAAGACGTGCGCTTCTTCGGTGCCGGCGTGATCGGCATCGCTGCCGTCTGGACGCTGGTGCGGATCGCGCGGCCGGTGGTCGGCGGTGTCACCTCGGCGCTGGCCGCCAGCCGGGCACGGCACGCCGGCGAAGCGCTGGCGCTGGAGGAGCAGGATCTGCCGATCGGCGTGGTAGCCGGCGCCGCACTGGCCCTGCTGCTGCCGATCGCCTGGTTGTTGTGGAGCGTCGCGAGCGCCGGCCCGATCGCCGGCTCTGCCGCAGTGTTGGTAGCGGGCGCGCTCGTCTTCGTCGTGGTGATCGGGCTGATGATCGCCACCGTCACGGGCTATATGGCCGGCCTGATCGGGGCCTCCAATTCGCCGGTATCGGGGATCGGGATCCTCTCCATCCTGGCCGCGTCCCTGCTGCTGGTGGGTCTGTTCGGGCGCGACCTGCCGGCTGACACGACTGCCGCCCTGGTCGCATATGCGCTGATCGTCACCGGCATCGTGTTCGGCATCGCCACCATCGCAAATGACAATCTGCAGGACCTGAAAACCGGGCAGCTGGTCGGCGCGACACCGTGGAAGCAGCAGGTGGCGCTGGTGATCGGCGTGATCTTCGGGTCGATCGTGGTACCGCCAGTGCTTGACCTGCTGAACACCGCGTTCGGCTTCGCCGGCGCGCCAGGTGCCGGGCCGAACGCGCTGGCCGCGCCGCAGGCCGGGCTGATCTCCTCACTCGCGAAGGGCGTGCTGGGCGGCGATCTCAACTGGTCGATGCTGCGCTGGGGCGCGCTGGCGGGCGTGATCTTCATTGCCCTGGACGAGGCGCTGGGCAAAGCGAAGCGCCTGCGCCTGCCGCCGCTCGCGATCGGCATCGCCATCTACCTGCCGATGGCGGTGATCCTGCCGGTGGTGCTCGGCGCGCTGATCGGCGCGGCCTATGATCGCTGGGCGGATCGCACCGCCAACCCGGAAGCCGCGCGGCGCATGGGAACGCTGACCGCGACCGGCATGATCGTCGGCGAGAGCCTGTGGGGCGTGGCCTTTGCCGGGATCGTCGCCGCCAGCGGGAGCGACACGCCGCTCGCGGTGGTGGGCGACGGCTTCGTGCCCGTCGCCCTGACCGGCGGCGCCCTGTTGTTCGTGGCGCTGATCGCGTGGCTTTACCGCGCCACGCGCCGCGCCGTCACATCAGCGCCAGCAGCTTAGAGATCTCCACAAAGGCGAAGCCGACCGAGCTGTCGGCGATACCATAAGGCATGAACAACTTGTCCCCCTGCCGCATCGCGCCGCAGGTATAGACCACGTTGGGCACATAGCCTTCGCGGTCCTGATCGGCGGCCGCCAGGATCGGCTCACGCGTGCGGCCGAGCACCTTGGACGGATCGTTCTTGTCGAGCAGCGCCGCGCCGATCGAATATTTGCGCATCGCGCCCACGCCATGGGTGAGCAGCAGCCAGCCCTCGTCGACCTCGATGGGCGGGCCGCAATTGCCGATCTGCACCAGTTCCCAAGGGAACACCGGGGTTAGGATAAGCTCTCCATCGTCCCAATGATCGAGCCGGTCCGACCGCAGCAGATACAGGTTCTCGCCATCCTGCCGACCGATGGAGAGATATTCGCCGTTCACCGTGCGCGGGAACAGCGCAATGCCCTTGTTGCGGGCGGCCGATCCGGTCATCGGCACCAGATCGAAAGCGCGGAAATCGCGCGTGCGCAGCAGTTCGGACTGGATGCTGGCGCCATTATAGGCCGTGTACGTACCGAGCCACTCCAGCGAGCCATCGTCATGGGTGAAGTGGACGAGGCGCAAATCCTCCAGCCCCTTCGACTGCGCCTCGGTGATCGGGAAGATCACCGTGCCCGACAGGGTGGAATCGCGGTTCCGATGCACCGTGACGGGGCCAGTCGGAATGTCCTGCCCGTCGATCCCGTGCGCGTCGGCCGCAGTGGCGAAGGGCGGTTCGGGCGCCAGCATCAGCTGATTGTCGCTGGTGATGATCCCTTCGCGGAAAGCGACGGAGGAGATATGGCCCTCACCCACCGCACGAAGGCTCATCAGGATGCGCTGCGACCCTTCGGTCATCCCGGACTGATCGGGATGCGGCACCGCGCTGGGGTTCATCAGCGCCGCGGCCGCATAGCTATATTCGTGACAGAAATAGGCGCCGATCAGCTGCCGCTTCTCATCATCGATGGCCAGGTTATCCAGCCCGTGAAGCTCGGCGATTTCCGCGAAGCGGGTCAGGAACACGCGGCGCGTTTGCCAGTGGCGCGCCTCGAAATCCTTGAGCACGGCAGCCAGCTGCTCGCTCGCCTGGATCGACGTCATAGCCAGAACGGCATCGATCATTCGTTGGGAACGGCTTTGCCCCTGACCGTTCATCGCCGATTTGGCGATATGGAACGGGCGCACCACGACACGCGACGGGTCGGCATGGAGCCGGAGCCGATGATTGAACAAGTCCAAGAAAAAGGCCTCGTATTGTCGTCCGGAA
The DNA here is from genome assembly GCF_900109205.1 of Sphingomonas sp. OV641. Lineage (NCBI taxonomy): Bacteria > Pseudomonadati > Pseudomonadota > Alphaproteobacteria > Sphingomonadales > Sphingomonadaceae > Sphingomonas > Sphingomonas sp. OV641. The sequence goes on from NZ_FNZB01000001.1 coordinate 2,214,145, forward strand.
GTCGACGCGCCAAGGCAAGCGGGGCTTACGCGACAGCGCGCCCCGTTCCTGCCACGGCTTGCGCTGCCTTTGAAAGCCTAGAAATCGCGCAGTTCGACAATTGCAGCGCCAGAATGGACTCGGCGCCCTGATTTCGGTTCAAACCGGTGGGCATCAGCCCATCGAAACAGCCGCCATCCTGCACCGTGGCGAGCGGCAGATCGAGATCGTTCTGCCCGAAATACCAGCCATAGGCCCGCTCCGCCTCTGTCCGCCAACGTTCTTCGCCCGTGGCCGCAAAGGCGGCGCAGCACGCTTCAACCGTTGCCTGCGCTTCCAGCGGCTGCTGATCGAACGGCAGCGGATCGGCATAGGGCCGCCCAAAGCTTTCGGTGCCCACAGCGCGGAAGCGACCCTCCGGGCTCTTTTGCTGTTCGATGATCCAGGCCAGCGTCTCCAGGCCGGTATCCACCACATCCTGCCGGCCGATCGCCTGCCCGGCGCGGATCAGCGCCTCGGGCAGTCGGGCGTTGTCATAGGCGAGAACAATCTCGAACCAGACCCAATTGGGGCGCCGTGCGGCATCCAGCAGGGCCATATGCTCGTCCGGGAAGCGCGTGAGGATCGAATGCGCGAGCTGATGCCCGGGCGATGCCTCCAGCATGGCGGCCGCACCCAGCATGGCGAAGGATTGCGCGCGCGGACTGCCAAGCTCGAAGGCGAGGCTTGCCGTCATGTCGAACATCATCGTCGCCCAGTCGCGATGCTTGCGGCTGCGCGCGTCTCGCGCGGTGACGCCAAGCGCCCACAAGGCGCGACCGTTGGAATCCTCCGACCCCTCGTCCTCGCACCACGTCCGATCGAAGTTCATGAAGTTGCGGAAGCGGCGCTGTTCCGGGTTCCATGCGAACTGCACAAAGGACGCGTAGATGGTGGTCCATTTGTCCCGTGCAGCGTCGTCGAGGTCGTCCATCGCGCTCATCAGGATCAGCGCGCGTGCATTGTCATCGATGCAATAACCGTGGCGACGATCGGGCACGGAATAGATCGAATGCTGCAGCATCCCGGTCGAATCGCTCATCCGCTCCACGGCGGAGAGATCAGGCGCGTGAGGCTTGATCGGCCCGGAAGAGGCGATGCGCTGAGGGCGCCCGTCAACGATCGACGTAATCTCGTTCATTGCTCGCTCCGCCACACGTGACCAAGTCATCGTCCGGCCGCGCTCATAGGCGCGTGCGGACAGGCGTGAGCGGTTGCGCTCGCTGCCCAAAAGGCTGTTGATCTCACGCGCGAAAGCCGCCGCATCCCGGAAGTCGACCAGCACGCCATGTCCGTCGGCCAGGATCTCCGTGGCATGGACATAAGGCGTGGAGATCACGGCCTTGCCCACGCCCACGGCATAGGAGAGCGTGCCGCTCGTGATCTGTGCCGGGTTCAGATACGGCGTGACATAGATGTCGGCCGCCTGGAGATAGTCGATCAGTTCGTCCTGCTCGACAAAGGCATCAACGAAAGCGACGTTGTTTTCGACGCCGAGTTCGCGGGTCAGCGCCTTCAGGCCATCGCGATATTTCTCGCCTTCATGGGCGACGAGATTGGGATGGGTGGCGCCCAGCACGATATACATCGCATCCGGGTTCTGCTCCACGACGCTGGGCATTGCCTCGATCACCGTCTCGATGCCCTTGCCCGGCGCGAGCAGGCCGAAGGTGAGGATCACCTTGCGCCCCGACCAGCCGAAGCGCGGCTTCACCGTGGCGGGATCGGCGAAGGGGCGATCGGGCACGCCATGCGGAATGGTGACGATCGAGCGCGGATTGGCGCCATGGACCCGCGTCAGGATGTCCCGACCGCGTTCGGCCATGACGATGACCTTTGCCGCACGCCGCAGCAGCCCTTCCATCACCGCCCGCTCCTGCGCGCTCGGCTTTTCCAGAACGGTGTGCAGCGTGACGATCAACGGCAGATTGGTACGATCGAGCAGCGCCAGGATATGCTCCCCGGCCGCGCCACCGAAGATGCCATATTCGTGCTGGAGCCAGATCGCCTGTGCGCCGGACGTCTCGATCGCTCTCGCAGTTGCGATATAGGCTGCCCGATCATCCTGCGGGATCGTGCCAGTGACGCACGAGGGATAATCATAGCGACCGGGATGATCGTCCATCGCGTACACATCGACGGACAGATCCGGATAGCGGCTTTTCAGGGCGTTGAACGTATCGGTCGTGAAGGTCGCAAGCCCACATTTTCGCGGCAGAAAATTGCCGATGAGGGCGATGTGCGTGACGCTGTTGTTCTCGACCGCTTGGTTCATCCTCATATGCCTTTGCTACGGAAGAGCGCCCGTTAACATGGCGTTCAGCGTTACAACCCGCCTGACGCGGGTTGGTTGCGCAATCTGCTGCAATGCAGCGCTGAATTGTCCCGGAAAGCGTTCAGCCGCGCCCGCGGTAGGACGGAACCCCCTGATCGGGGACCCACAGGTCCGCAGGCGGCGCGCCGGTCTGCCAAAAGACGTCAATCGGGATGCCGCCGCGCGGATACCAATAGCCGCCGATTCGCAGCCACCGCGGCTTCATTTCCTCGACCAGCCGCTCACCAATGCCGACCGTGCAATCCTCATGAAAGGCGGCGTGATTGCGGAAGCTGCCGAGAAACAGCTTCAGCGATTTGGATTCAACAATGGTGTCGCCGGGCACGTAATCGATCACGAGATGCGCGAAGTCGGGCTGGCCGGTAACGGGGCACAGTGACGTGAATTCCGGCGACACGAAGCGGACCAGATAATTGCGGCCGAGGCGCGGATTGGGAACGTAATCGAGCACCGCCTCTTCCGGGCTGGCGGGAAGCGGGCTGTTCTTGCCGAGATGGAGTGTCATGCGGAGCAGATAGGGGCAGGCTCGCCGCGATACCAGTTCGCCGGCGTTGGTCCGCGCGTGTTTCGACAAGCGGGAATTGGAGGCTAAGAGAAGCGCATGGACCCACTTGTCTCCGCCCAATGGCTTGCCGCCGAGATCGGCGCGCGTGATCTTCGCCTTGCCGATTGCACCTGGTTTCTGCCCGGTGATGGACGGGACGCCGCGGCGGAATATCTCGCCGGGCACATCCCCGGCGCGGTCTTTCTTGACCTGGCGGAGATGACCGACACGGAAACGAGCCTGCCGATGATGCTGCCCGGACCGGAGAAGTTCGCCAGCCGGATGGGCCGGCTGGGGCTTGGCGATGGCACGCGGATCGTGCTGTACGACCAGTCTCCGCATCACACCGCGGCGCGCGGCTGGGCCATGTTGCGCAGCTTCGGCATCACCGATGTCGCCATTCTCGACGGCGGGCTGGATGCGTGGGGCAGGGCCGGTGGTGCGCTGGCGATCGGCGAGGAAGCGCCGCGGCCGCGGCACATCACGCCGCGCGATCGCGGCCGCGCCATCCGCGATCTGATGCACATGAAGGCCGTGCAGGCCAGCGGCGCCGAACAGATCGTCGACGCACGCTCCCCAAGCCGCTTTGCCGGGGCCGAAGCGGAGCCGCGCGCGGGCGTGACCCCCGGGCATATACCTGGTTCGACCAACCTTCATTACGCCCGCTTCTTCCGCGAAGATGGCACATGGAAGGACGTGGACGCGCTGCGCGCCCTCTTCAACGACGCCGGTATCGACCTCGAGCGGCCGATGGTGGCGACCTGCGGCTCAGGCGTGACCGCCGCGGTGATCGCCTTTGCCGCGCATCTGCTGGGGCGCGAGGTGCCGGTCTATGACGGAAGCTGGGCGGAGTGGGGCGCCGATCCCGCCACGCCGAAGGAGACCGGGGCATGAGCAAGGACCGGCCGATCGCCGATGCTACCCGTGTCGTTGCCGCCGGGCGGCGCGCGGAATGGACGCAGGGGATCGTCAACCCGCCGCTGTGGCGCGCCTCCACCCACCTTTATGACTCGGTCGCCGAGCTGCGCGCCAATGGTGCGCGCGATACCCACCACCGCCTGTTCTACGGCCGGCGCGGCAGCCCGACGCAATGGAGCCTGGCAGAGGCGCTGACCGAGCTTGAGCCGGGTGCGGAGGCGACTTTCCTCTACCCCTCCGGCGTGGCGGCGATCGCGGCGGCGCTGCTGAGCGTGCTCTCCCCCGGTGACGAATTGCTGGTGCCGGACGCCGCCTATGATCCGACCCGCGCCATGGCGACGGGGCTGCTGAAGCGCTTCGGCATCACTTCGCGCTTCTACGATCCGCTGATCGGGGCGGGCATCGCGGACCTGATCGGCGAGCAGACCCGCGCCGTCTTCATGGAAAGTCCGGGCAGCCTCACCTTCGAGGTGCAGGACGTGCCCGCGATCGTGGCGGCGGCCAAGGCACGGGGCGTGACCACGCTGCTCGACAACACCTGGGCCACGCCGCTGCGCTTTCGCGCGATCGAGAAGGGGGTCGACCTCGCGATCCTCGCCTGCACCAAATATGTCGTGGGCCATTCTGACGTAATGCTGGGCAGCGTCACCGCCGCGCCTTCGCACTGGCGCAAGCTGCGCGAGGTCAGCTTCCAACTGGGACAGGTGGCAAGTCCCGACGACGCCTGGCTCGGCTCGCGCGGCCTGCGCACCATGGCGGTGAGGCTAGCACAGCATGAGGCAAGCGCGCTCAAGATTGCGCGCTGGCTGGAGACCCGGCCGGAGGTGGACCGCGTTCTTCACCCGGCTTTGCCATCCTGCCCTGGCCATGAGCTTTTCGCGCGAGACTTCATCGGCGGCAGCGGGCTTTTCTCCTTCGTGCTGAAGGGCGGCGATGAGGCGGCGCGCGCGGCGCTGATCGACGGGCTTCACCATTTCGGCATCGGTTACTCCTGGGGTGGCTTCGAAAGCCTGGCGATCCCCGTCGACCCCGAACGCCATCGCAGCGCGACCCGGCCCGACTTTGCCGGGCCGCTGGTGCGATTGCAGATCGGGCTGGAGGATCCGGACGACCTGATCGCCGATCTGGCGGCCGGCCTCGGCCGGTTCAGCGCGGCACGGGGATGACGCCGATGGAAGCGTGGCTCGACGCGAACGGCCTGGCACTGCCATCGCGGATGGACGCGCTGGAGGTGGCGATCGCGGGGGCGCTGATCGTGCTGGCGCTTGCGCTGGGCGTCTTCGCGCAGCGCTCGTTCGGCGCGCGGGCGAGTCAGTTCTGGAAGACCCATGTCGCGCATCACGGCGAGGGTCTGTGGGAGCGGATGCCCGCCATCCTGCGACACGGCGTTGCCGCCTTGGCAACGTCGATCGTCATGTCGGCCTATCCCTGGTCCGCTTGGGGCGGGCTGCCGATCGGCCTGGCGCTGGGCAGCGCCGCCGCGCTGGCGGCGCATCAGGTGTTGCGTGGGCTCGGCATTCCGCGCTGGATCTCCTGGCTGGTGTCCAGCATCCTGTTCATCGCGCTCTTCAGCCGGGCGGTGGGCGGGCTGGATGCAATCACGGCCACGCTGGACGGCGTTGGCGTGGATGTCGGCCGACGCCGGCTGTCGCTGCTGGCGATCACCAGCGCGCTGCTCGTCATCGTCATCATCATCGCCATCGTTCGCTTGGCGAACCGGATCGTCAGCCACGCCATTGCGCGGACGACCACGCTGGACGCGACGCAGAAGCTGCTGGGTCAGAAGCTGGCCACCATCGCCATTGTCGTGGCGGCGTTTCTGTTCTCGATCGACCTGTTGGGCATCGACCTGACCGCCTTTGCCGTCTTCTCCGGTGCCATGGGCCTGGCGGTCGGCTTCGGCCTGCAGAAGACCGTCGGCAACCTGATCGCGGGCATCATCCTGCTGATGGACCGTTCGATCAAGCCGGGCGACGTGATCGTCGTCGGCGACAGCTTTGGCTGGGTCAACAAGATCGGGGTGCGTGCCGTCAGCGTGGTGACGCGCGACGGCAAGGAACATCTCATCCCGAATGAAAACCTGATGACGCAGGAGGTGGAGAACTGGTCCTTCACCAACCGCAACGTGCGCGTGCGCATCCCGGTGAGCGTCGCGTACAATTGCGACCTGAAAGTCGCGCAGGAACTGATGTTCGCCGCCGCTGCCGAGTCGCCACGTGTGCTTGCCAGCCCCAAGCCCAACGTGTGGCTGACGGGGTTCGGCAATGACGGGGTCGAGCACGAGATCCTGGCCTGGATCAGTGACCCGGAGAGCGGTGTCGGCAACGTCCGGTCAGACGTGCTCAACCGATTGTGGTGGAAGTTCAAGGAAGCGGGTGTCGCCCTCCCCTTCGCCCAGCGCGACATCTATGTGCGCAGCTGGCCGGGCGAGCCGCTGCCGGTCGGGCGCGACAGAGCGCCGGATGAACCGACGATTTAATGGCTTGGAAACTCAAGCCGTCCGCTGACGACGGAAAGGCTTCAGACGATCGTGGCGCCGGCAGTTGATCGTCCACGTTCGCTAAGGTCCGGATGGTAACCGAAACTGGCCATGGACGGAGCACGCCGGCCCGACCAGGCCGAGCCGGCGTATAGCCTTACTTGGGCGCGTTGGCGCGAGCTTCCTGCCCGTCGCCTTCCGGCGCGGCGATGATGTCGCGCGTGGTCTGGCCCTTGTCGATCACGTTGGTCTGGGGATCGCCCGCGGAGGAGCGGATGCCGTCATCAGCGGACTGTTCGCCCGCCGCCTGAAGCGCGGCGGCCTCACCGGCGCTGCGCGGCGCGCTGCCGAACAGCGCCTCCAGCGTCTGGGCCTGCGCCGCGCTGGCGGATTGCACGCGCGCCGCACCCGGCGTCGGCGGCACCAGCGCGAAATCGGGCGGGATGATCAGCGACGGCTGACGCGCCACCGCAAACTCGTCCGGACGATCGCGGTCGAGCCCGTTGCTCGCGCACCCGGCGAGCAGCACCGCAAGACCTGCGCCCATGACCATCGACTTACGCATTCACATTCTCCGAAGCCATCTTGTCCGGCTTTGCCGCCGGTTTATCGCGGATGAGCAGCGCGCGCACCAGCAGAATGAGCACGCCGATGGTGATCGCCGCATCCGCGACGTTGAAGACGAGGAACGGCCGCCATTCACCGAAGTGAAGATCGGCAAAATCCACGACATAGCCGAAGCGCACGCGGTCAACGATGTTGCCGATGGCGCCGCCCAGCACGAGGCCGAGCGCCAGCCTGTCTGCGCCCTTTTCCTCACGCCACATCCAGAAGGTCACGGCCGCGGCGATCAGGCCCGTCATCGCCACCAACGCCCAGCGTGCCGTTTCGCTTTCCGCGCGCAGCAGGCCCAGGCTGACGCCCATGTTCTGCACGAAGCGCAGATCGAAGAAGGACACGACCTCTCGTGAGGCGCCCAGGAAGTTGATGCCGAGCGGCCCGGTGACGAGCCATTTCGTCAATTGATCGACCAGGAACACCAACGCCGCGACGACGAGGCCGGCCGCGGGAGCGGCGCGCTTCACGCGGCCACCTCTTCGCTCACCACATCGGCGCAGCGGCCGCACAGCGCATTGTCTTCGGCCACTTCGGGCAGCAGGCGCCAGCAGCGGCCGCATTTGTGATAATCGGTTCGCGTCACGGTCACCTCATCGCCCGGCGATACCTTCGCCACGATGAACGCCTCGGCCAGTTGATCCACCGGCAGCGGCGTATCGGTGACGGTCACGTCCGCCTCCAGGCTGGAACGCACAACCTTTTCGCGGCGCAGCGGCTCGATCGCCTCGGTCACCCGCTCGCGGAGGCGGCGGACTTCCAGCCAGCGGGCGCTGACGTCCTCGCCCGCCTCCACCGGCAGTTCGGGCCAGTCGAGGAAATGCACGGAGCTGTCCTCACTTGGGAAGCGCGATTGCCACACTTCCTCCGCCGTGAAGACCAGCACCGGCGCCGCCCAGCGCACCATGGCGTGGAACAGCACGTCCAGCATGGTGCGATACGCCCGCCGCTTCACGTCATCCGACGCGTCGCAATAGAGCGAGTCCTTGCGGATATCGAAGAAGAAGGCGGACAGGTCCTCGTTGGCGAAATCGCTCAGCAGGCGGACGTAGCCGTTGAAGTCGAAGTCTGCGATCGCGCGGCGAAGCTGCTGGTCCAGCGCTTGGACAAGATGGAGCATGTAGCGCTCCAGCTCCGGCCACTCGGCGACCGGCAGCCTCTCCGCCTCATCGAACCCGTCGAGCGCGCCGAGCAGGTAGCGGAAGGTGTTCCTGAGCTTGCGATACTGGTCCGCGACGCCGGCCAGGATCTCCTTGCCGATGCGGTGATCCTCGGTGAAGTCGACCGACAGCGCCCACAGCCTGAGGATGTCCGCGCCATAATCGCGCATCAGATCAAGCGGGTTGATCGTGTTGCCGAGCGACTTGGACATCTTCATGCCCTTGGCGTCCATCGTGAAGCCGTGCGTCAGCACCGTATCATAAGGCGCCCGCCCGCGCGTGCCGCAGCTTTCCAGCAGCGACGACTGGAACCAGCCGCGATGCTGGTCCGAGCCCTCAAGGTAGAGGTCCGCCGGCCAGGACAGTTCCGGCCAGCGCCCGCTTTCCAGCACGAAAGCATGAGTACAGCCCGAATCGAACCACACGTCGAGAATGTCGGTGACCCGCTCATAATCCGCCGGATCGCGTCCCTCGCCAAGGAAGCCGGCCGCCGCCTCGTCAGTCCAGGCATCGACGCCCTTCGCGCGAAAGGCTTCGACGATGCGTGCGTTCACTGCGGGATCGACCAGCAGCTCGCCCGTCGCGCGATGGACGAACAGCGCGATTGGGACGCCCCAGGCGCGCTGACGGCTGATCACCCAGTCGGGCCGCCCTTCGACCATCGCGCCGATGCGATTGCGGCCCTTCTCCGGCACGAAGCGCGTCGCGGCGATCGCCGCCACCGCGCGATTGCGGAGGGTGTCGCCGGCGACACGCCCTTCGACAAGCTCAGGGCGAACGGTGCTTTCTTCCTCGTTCGTGCCGAACGAAGTCGAAGCACGTGTCCCAGCCGCATCGCCCGCAATCGGCTTGTCGACCGCGATGAACCATTGCGGCGTGCAGCGGAAAATCACCTTCGCCTTGGAGCGCCAGGAATGCGGATAGCTGTGCTTGAAATCGTCGCTGGCGGCGACCAGCGCGCCCGCTTCACGCAGGTCGGTGCAGATCGGCCCGTCCGATGCGACGAACTTCTTGTTGATGACGCTGCCCTGCCCGCCGAGCCATGCCCAATCCGGGCGGTACATGCCGCCCGCATCGACGGCGAAGACCGGATCGATGCCGTGCGCCTTGCAGAGGTCGAAATCGTCCTCGCCGTGGTCGGGCGCCATGTGGACGAGGCCGGTGCCGGCATCGGTGGTGACGAAATCGCCCGGCAGGAACGGGCGCGGCTTGGCGAAGAAGCCGCCCAGCGCATGCATCGGGTGGCGCGCGACGGCGCCGGCGAGCTTGTCGCCCGTGAACATCGCGAGCGCGGTAACCGTGCCGGCCGCGTCGCCCACCTTCATGACCACGGGATGGCCGATGCGCGCGCCGAAGCTTTCGATCAGATCACGCGCCACCAGCAGCGTGCGCGGCCCTGCCACCATGTCGTCGAACCGCGCGAGGACGTATTCGACCTCAGGGCCGTAGGCGAGCGCCTGGTTCACCGGGATCGTCCAGGGCGTCGTGGTCCAGATCACCGCATGCGCACCGACCAGCTCCGGCGCGTTCGGCGCCTCGGTGATCTCGAACGCGACGTCGATCTGCGTCGACACGACGTCCTCATATTCCACCTCAGCCTCGGCCAGCGCGGTCTTCTCGACCGGAGACCACATCACCGGCTTGGCGCCGCGATACAGCTGCCCCGTCTCGGCGAACTTCATCAGCTCGGAAACGATCGTCGCCTCTGCAGCGAAGTCCATCGTCAGATAGGGCTTGTCCCAATCGCCGTTGACGCCCAGCCGCTTCAGCTGTTCGCGCTGCGTGTCGACCCATTTCTGGGCATAGGCGCGGCATTCGGCGCGGAACTCCGCCGGCGGCACCTCGTCCTTGTTCAGCTTCTTCTTGCGATATTCTTCCTCGACCTTCCACTCGATCGGCAGGCCGTGGCAATCCCAGCCGGGCACGTACGGCGCGTTCTTGCCCAGCAGCGTTTGGGTGCGCACCACCATGTCCTTCAGGATATGGTTCAGCGCGTGGCCGATATGCATGTCGCCATTGGCATAGGGTGGGCCATCGTGAAGGATGAACTTCTCGCGGTCCGCTCGCTGCTCACGCAAACGCTGGTAGAGGCCCAGTCGATGCCACCGCTCCAGAATCGCGGGTTCCTTCTGCGGCAGGCCCGCCTTCATCGGAAAGTCGGTCTTCGGCAGGAAGACGGTGTCGCGCCAATCCTTCTGATCGGGCTCGCGTGCGGAGGTGGTTTCGTCGGCCATAGAAGCTCGCGCCCTTAGCGCGGGTCGCCGGGCAAAACAAACCACTGTGGCGTCGCGATCTGCAGCCGCGGCGGATCAATCGCCGGCGAGGATCTGTCGTGCGCGGTCGCAATCGGCGGCCATCTGTTCGGTCAACGCTTCGAGCGTGTCGAACTTGGCCTCCGGACGCAGGAACTCCACCAGTGCGACGTCGATCACCTGGCCGTATAGGTCACCGGAGAAATCGAACAGATAAGGTTCGAGCAATTCCTTGGGAGGATCGAAGCTCGGCCGGATGCCAAGGTTCGCGGCACCGCCAAAGACCTGGCCGTCTTCCAGCATCACGCGCACGGCATAGATGCCGTAGGCGGGGCGCAGGTAATTGCCGAGGTCCACATTGGCGGTCGGATAACCGATCTCCCGTCCAAGCTTATCGCCATGCCGCACCTCGCCGCGGATGGTGAAGGGCCGGGTCAGCAGCCGGGCAGCATCGCGCGGGCGACCCTCGCGCAGGGCAGCGCGAATGCGCGTGGACGAGACGGTATCGCCCTCCAGCGTGACCGCGCCGACAGTATCGGTCGAAAAGCCTTGCGCCTCGCCAAGGCTGGCCAGCATCGCAACATCGCCCGAGCGCGCCTTGCCGAAGGTAAAATCGGCGCCAGTGACGACCCCGGCGGCCCCGATCTGCGCCACCAGCTGCTCGGTGACGAACTCTTGCGCGGACAAAGCGGCGAGCGCCGCGTCGAAGGGGAAGACAAGCAGGGCGTCCACGCCCGCCGCGCGCATCAGTTCCGCCCGCTGCTCCAGCGTGGTCAGGCGGAACCATGGGCTGTCGGGCTTGAAGAAGCGCATCGGGTGCGGATCGAAGGTCGCGACCAAAGCCGGGCGCCCCTCAGCTCGCGCCCGCTCGACCGCGCGCCCGACCACCGCCTGGTGGCCGAGGTGAAAGCCATCGAAATTGCCCAGGGCAACGATCCCGCCGCGCAATGCCTGCGGCAGCGCCTCGCCCCTGTTCAGCCGGATGATCCCATGCCGCTCCATGGCAGCGGCGCATAGCGGCGCGCGCGTCAGCGCACCAGTGTCACGAAACTATAGGCCGGACGACCGGCATCGGCAGCATGTTCCTCACGCGCGACCTCGCGCCAGCCGGTGAAAGGGGGAACAATGGTGTCTCCTTCCGGTGCTGCATGGACCTCAGTCAATTCAACGCGATCGGCGCGATCAAGGAACAGCGCGAAGATATCCGCGCCGCCGATCACCGCGGCATCATCGCCCGCGAGCGCCAGCGCTGCCTCGGGATCGTGCGTCACCTCTGCGCCGTCGGCAGACCAGTCGCGATCACGGGTGAGAACGATATGGCGTCGCCCCGGCAACGGCGCGGGGAAGCTCTCGAATGTCTTGCGCCCCATGATCATGGGCCGGCCGATCGTCTGCGCCTTGAAGCGCTTTAGATCGGCCGGAAGGTGCCAGGGCAAGCCGCCGTCGCGGCCGATCACGCCATTGCTGGCGCGGGCAAGATGCAGCGAAACGGTCACTGGCCGTGCGTGCGCTCGGCCGATCCAAGCGCGACCGCACAAGCAGGCGGACTGCCGAACTGCAGCAGCATCGCTGCGAGCGTGGCGGTTGCGATGGTGATCAGATAATCCCGCATGCCAGCCTCCCTTCCGACGACTACGCTTGTAGTCATGGAGGCTGAACCGCGGGTGAACAAGCGGCTCATACCGCCACGGGCGCCTTTATATGGGCCTGCGCGGCATAATCGTGCAGCACGAAATCCTCGAGTTCATAGGCATCGATCGACGGCGGCTTGCGGACGATCTCCAGACGGGGCAGCGGCCCCGGCGTCCGGCCAAGCTGAAGCCGCGCCTGCTCCAGGTGATTGGCGTAGAGGTGGCAATCGCCCCCGGTCCAGATGAACTCGCCCGGCTCCAGCCCGCATTGCTGCGCCAGCATGTGCGTGAGCAAGGCGTAGCTGGCGATGTTGAAGGGCACGCCAAGGAAGATATCGGCCGAGCGCTGATAGAGCTGAAGCGACAGTCGCCCGTTCGCGACATAGGTCTGGAACAGGCAATGGCACGGCGCCAGCGCCATGGCGTGCAGGTCGCCGGGGTTCCACGCGGTCACGATCTGGCGACGGGAGGCGGGATTGGTGCGGATATCCCCGACCAGCCCTTTGATCTGATCGATGTGCCGGCCGTCCGCCGCCACCCAGTCGCGCCACTGCTTTCCATAGACCGGGCCGAGATCGCCCTGCTCGTCCGCCCATTCGTCCCAGATGCTGACCTTGCGATCCTGCAGCCAGCGCACATTGGTGTCGCCGCGCAGAAACCACAGAAGCTCCACGATGATCGAGCGCAGATGCAGCTTCTTCGTGGTCAGCACCGGGAAGCCTTGCGCCAGGTCGAACCGCATCTGGTGACCGAACACGCTGAGCGTCCCGGTGCCCGTGCGATCCATCTGCTGCGCGCCCGAATCGAGCACACGTTCCATGAGATCAAGATATTGCCGCATCGATCGGACGCTACAGCCGGCCCGCGCGACCGCCAAGCCATCGTGACCCGATCCGTTACGGCGCGGATGCCTTGCGCCGCCGATCGGAGGCAACGAACCCGTAACCATGCAGTGTTTCGATCCGGCAATCCGCGGGCATCTGGCCGCGATGGCACGCGCAGTGACCGAATCGATCGCGTTCGTCTTTCTCGACGAGCGCGGGAGCACGCTGGGGCTGCACCACATCCTCTCGAGCAAGGCCTCGTCGGTCGACGTGCCGCTGCGCACCATCGTGGCAGTGGCGATGGCGCATGATTCTCGTGCCATCGTGATGGCGCACAATCACCCGTCCGGAGATGCAGAGCCTTCGCCGGAGGACCTGCGCACCACGCGCCGGGTGGCGGCGGCGCTCGACAGCTTAGGGATACGGCTGGTCGACCATCTCGTGCTGGCCGGCGATTCCGTTGTCAGCTTTCGGGCGCGCGGGCTGCTGTGACTGGTTCATGCCGCAGGGGCGGATAGCTGCCGGCTCCGGTCGGGGCCCGACCGCCCGGAAGGTCGCGAAATATCCGCCGGCAGACGGCATCGGCGTCATCGTCACCAGCTGATAGCCGACAGCCGCGAATTCGCAGCGGAGCAGGGTTGGCGGTGTGCCGTGATTGGCCGTGGAGCGATCCGCATCGACCACCACCACCTGCCCGTTCGGGTGCAGCGCGGGACGCATCCGCCACAGGAACTCATAAGGCTCCTCGATCTCATGATACATGTGCACCATGAAGATACGATCGAAGCTCGCCTCCGGTAGCTTCGGATCGGAAGGCGCCCCCAACTTCACGCTCACGTTATCCAGCCGGCCACGCGCCACGCGTTCGGCGAGAGCATCGCGAACGGCCGGCATCACATCCTGCGCCAGCACGCGCCCTTCCTTGCCGACCTTCTGGGCAAGGCGCATGGTGTAATAGCCCTCGCCGGCGCCGATATCGGCCACCGTCATGCCGGGCTCGATCGCTGCGCGCGCCATCACCGTGCCCGCTTCGTTCAGCCGATCGCGCGCCTCCTCGTTGGACCAGCGCGAGGAAACAATGTTGGCGACCGGGCGATAGGCCTCGGGGAACGGCCCCGGCTCCTGCGGCTCGTCCTTGAGCAGCGGCTCCCCGCCTTCACACGCCGCCCCCAGCAACAGGAGCGCGGCGGCGGTGATGGAGCGCGCGATGGCCCGTCCCCGCCGCGCGCCGGAAGCAGCCGCGCCGCGGATCACCGTCGGCTGCCGTCCGGCACAGAAATGCGATCGAGCGCCGCCCATCCTCAGTCGACATCCTCCACGTCGACCGCTTCGCCGGTCACGCGCTGTGCCAGCGCAGCAGCCATGAAATCGTCGAGGTCGCCATCGAGCACGTCGCCCGGCGAGGTCGAGGTGGTGCCGGTGCGCAGGTCCTTCACCAGCTGGTACGGCTGCAGCACATAGGAACGGATCTGGTGGCCCCAGCCGATATCGGTCTTGGCGGCGTTGATCGTGTTCGCCTCTTCCTCGCGCTTGCGCAGCTCATGCTCGTACAGGCGCGCACGCAGCTGATTGTACGCTTCTGCCTTGTTCTTGTGCTGCGACCGCTGGTTCTGGCACGCCACCACAATCCCGGTGGGCAAGTGGGTGATGCGCACCGCTGAATCGGTCGTGTTGATGTGCTGCCCACCCGCGCCCGACGCACGATAGGTGTCGATGCGCAGCTCGCTGTCGTTGATTTCGATGTCGATCGAATCGTCGATCACCGGATAGACCCACACGCTGGAAAAGCTGGTGTGGCGGCGCGCCGAGCTATCATATGGGCTGATGCGGACGAGACGGTGGACGCCGCTCTCGACCTTGGCATAGCCATAAGCGTTCTCGCCCTTCACCAGCAGGGTGGCAGACTTGATCCCCGCCTGCTCGCCCGAGTGATAGTCGACCAGTTCGACCTTGTAGCCATGCCGCTCGGCCCAGCGCGTGTACATGCGCTGAAGCATCTCGGCCCAGTCCTGGCTTTCGGTACCACCGGCGCCGGCGTTGATCTCGACATAGGTGTCGTTCGCGTCCGCCTCGCCGGACAGCAGCGCCTTCACCTTGTCCTTCTGCGCGCGTTCGGCGAGCTCGGCGAGCGCCTTGGTGCCGTCCGAGGCCATTTCCTCGTCGCCCTCGGCCTCGGCCATCTCGATCAGTTCGGCCGTATCGCTCAGCTCGCGTTCGATGGTGCGCGTGGCGGTGATCGCCTCATCCAGACGGCGGCGCTCGCGCATCACGTCCTGCGCCGCCTTGGGATCGTTCCACAGCGTCGGATCCTCGACCCGCGCATTGAGTTCATCGAGCCGCCGCAGCGCACGATCCCAGTCGAGGCTGCGCCGAAGCAGCGCGAGCGCCTCGTTGATCGTATCCACATGAGCCTGCGCTTCGGCGCGCATCTTCTTTCTCCACTTCTCGCGTCATTTCAGCAACCTGGAGGCACGAAGGGCCGGGGCATCGCTGCCTGGCCGGACGGCTCCAGCCAAGGCTGGCATGACGGTATTTGGCTGGCGGACTTAGGACCAGAACGGCGGCAGGACAATGCCGCCGCCTGCCGATCAATAGATACCGCCTTCGCGCTGCAGGAAGTCGCTGTCGCTCGCCTGCGTCCTGGTGCCTGCGGCCGTGGGGACGGCGCTCGGCTGTGCGGTGGGCCGGCGCGGCGCGCGGCGCGCCTCCGCCTGTGGCTTGAACGCTTCCCAGATCACCGCGGGCTTTGGATCATTGTCGTTCGGGAAGGTGCCGAACACCGGCCGGCCGCTGCCCCGGTCGACCCGAACCATGCGGATGCCGGCAGGCGCGCGGAACGGCAGCGGATCCATGCCCTCATAGGCCTTTGCCGCCCATTGCTTGAAGATCGGCGCGGCCAGCGTGCCGCCCTGCGCGTAACCGCCCAGGTTCACCGGCGAATCATATCCGATGTAGACGCCGGCCACCATTTGCGGCGTGCCGCCGATGAACCATACGTCCTTGGGCCCCGAGTTGGTGCCGGTCTTGCCGAACATTGGCCGGTTCAGATCGCGCAGCACCGTGGCGGTACCACGCTGGATCACGCCCTCCGCGATATGGACCATCTGATAGGCGGACATGGCATCCAGGACCTGGCGCCCACGACGAACTGGGCGGGGCATCGCCTTTCCGTCCCAATCGGGCATGTTGCACCGATCGCAGGCACGCCAGTTTTCCGGCCAGATCACTTGGCCGCGACGGTTCTGGACATAATCGATCAGCGTCGGGGCATGCCAGCGCCCCTGATTGGCCAGCACGCCATAAGCGTTGACCATCTTCATCACCGTCGTCTCACCCGCACCCAGGGCGTAGGAGAGGTAGGGTTCATAATCCCCGATCTCCATCGCCTTCATCAGGCGAACGACATTTGCCATGCCGGTCTGCGCGGCGGCGCGCACCGTCATCAGGTTGCGCGACTGCTCCACGCCCCAGCGCATGGTGTGCGGCCCGGCGCCGCGCGAATTGGCGAAGTTGCGGAAGCACTTCTGCCCGAGGCGCGGCCCCTGGTCGACGCAGAAGGGCCCGTCGACGATGATCGAGGCGGGCGTCATGCCGTGTTCCAGCGCGGCGGCATAGACGATCGGCTTGATGGTCGAGCCCGGCTGGCGCATCGCCTGAGTCGCACGGTTGAACGACTGGAGCGAGGCGTCGAAGCCGCCCTGCATCGCCAGGATGCGGCCGGACTCCGGCTCCTGCACCACGAACCCGCCGGAGATCTTGGGCACGGACCGAAGGGCGAAACGGCTGCCCGATGGCGCGACCGCAATCACATCGCCCGGCTTCAGGCTGTTGAAGGCCGGCGTGCTGCCGCCGCGTACCGGCATCTGCGCGGCCGATTGCGGCAGAACGCCCTGATCGCCGTTCGCAAAGCCGATCTGCGCCTCGCCGCCATCGCGCGAGATTACGATGGCCGCTCGCCAATCAGCATGGTCAAGATTGATGTTGGTGTTGAGCAGCGCGACCTGCCAGCGATCGTCCTCGATCTCGACATGGCGCAGCGGTCCCGCAAAGCCGCGCCCGCGATCGTAACGCAGCAAGCCGTCGCGCAGCGCCTCGGCCGCAGCGGTCTGCACGCGACGATCCAGCGACGTGCGCACCCACAGACCACCGGAATAGACGCTGTTGGCACTGTCCCGCGCGGTTTCGCCGAAGCGATCGATCAGTTCGCGGCGGACCTCCTCGACGAAATAGCCGCCGACGCGCTCGAATTTGGGCACGCGCCGGATGATGGCGCCGATCGGCTGCGTCCGCGCCTCATCCCGCTGGGTCGCGGTGATGAAGCCATTGCGCTCCATCTCCCCAAGTGCCCAGTTCCGCCGCTCCAGCGCGCGATCGGTATCGCGGAACGGATCGTAGTTCGCCGGCCCTTTCGGCAGAATGGCGAGATAGGCCATTTGCGACAGCGCCAGCTCGTCCAGCTCCTTGTCGAAATAGGCATGGCTCGCGGCCTCGACGCCATAGGCATTCCGCCCAAGGAAGATCTGGTTGAGGTAAAGCTCCAGGATCTGCTGCTTGGTCAGCGTATCCTCGATCCGCCAGGCAAGGATCGCCTCCTTGATCTTGCGGGTCGGCGAATAAGCGTTGCCGATCAGCAGGTTCTTGGCGACCTGCTGCGTGATGGTCGAGCCGCCGCGGGCCCGCTGGCCGCTGCCGAGCTTCGACACATAGTCGATGACGGCGCCCGCGAGGCCGGGATAGTCCACGCCGTGATGTTCGAAGAAAGTCTTGTCTTCCGCGGCGAGAAACGCCTGCACCAGTGTCTTGGGATATTCCGCGAAGGACAGTTCGACGCGACGTTCCCGCGCATAGGAATAAACCGGTGCACCATCGATGCCACGCACGTTGGTGGGGAGCGGCGGCTCATAGGTACGCAACTGCTCCACCGACGGCAGATCGCGCGTGATGAAGAACCACCCACCGCCCAGGATGAGGAGGCCGATCGCCGCCAGCACGGCAAGCACCTTTACCCACCAATGGCGCCAAAGCCGCGACAGATGCTCGCCGACGCTGCCGAGGCGCCGTTGCGGCTTCATGGGTTCAGGAGGAGAGGACGCCATACGCGACGCCGGTGTTTAGGGAGCCCCCGTGCGGCTGGCAACATCAAGCCCATGCCGCCACGCCATCATTCGGCGCACCCCGCGGCCCGGCCGGCGACAAGCGCGCCGGCCGCAGTCCGTCGCGGTCTCAACGGGACGCGGTCTGGGCCATGCGGCGGGCGAAGTGAATGTCCACCGCCCGGCGAACGCTTTGCGCGATCCGCTCCCGCCCTTCTTCGCTGTCCAGAAAGGCCGCATCCTCGGCGTTGGAGATATAGCCGGTCTCGAACAAGATCGAGGGCATGTCCGGCGCCTTCAGGACAAGCAGCGATGCCATGCGGTGAAAGTTGCCTTTCACCGGAATGAGCGGCTTTGCCTCGCGGCCAAGCAGCCGAGCGAAGCCGGCGGACGCGTTCATCGTCTCGCGCTGCGTCAGGTCGATCAGGATGGACGAGACATCCTCGCTTTCATCAAGGTTCACGCCGGCGATGATGTCCGCCTTGTTCTCGCGCGCGGCAAGGCGCGCCGCTTCCTTGTCCGAGGCGATGTCGGACAGGGTATAGGCAGTGGCACCCGACGCCTCGACGTTGCCGGCGCTGTCGCAGTGGATGGAGATAAACAGATCCGCGCCAAGCTGGCGCGCCACGCCGAACCGCTCACGGTGAAGGATGTAGCGATCGTCATCGCGAGTGAGCGCCACGCGCACACGCCCCGATTCGAGAAGCTCGTCGCGGATCGCGCGGGCGATCTTCAGCGTCACGTCCTTCTCGCGCAGGCCGGTTTCCGGGTTGATCGCGCCGGGATCGTTACCGCCGTGGCCGGCATCGATCACCACCAGCGGGCGACTTTCATCTCCGCGCACCCGCGGCAGCACGCTCTTGCGTGCCGGCGGAACGGGGATCGACACCTTGTACCTGGGCTTCGCCTTTCCCCATTCGAACGGGAGAAAGCTTAACGGCGATGCGGCGCTGGCCGCTGCGAAACGGCGACCGTCCACCTGGCGCAAGGACAATTCCAGCGTGCGCCCATCATCCTGGAACTCGCCGCGCGACACGATCATCGGCTCCGCCAGATCTAGCACCACGCGCGCGCCATCCGCCCCGCGCCATCCCTGCCGGACGGCGGTGACCGCACCATCGCCGCCGCTCGCACGCCCCGGAGCCGCCCCGTCGATATCGATCGCGATCCGTTGCGGCGCATTCAGGATGAAGCTGGACGCGCCGCGCACCGCTTCATCGAAGCGAATGGTGATCCGCCCCTCCTGCACGTCCACACGCTGCACCGTCGCAGCCCAGCCAGGCGCGCCGAATGTGAGGCCAGCCAATATTGCGAGCAGCATCGACATGCGCCCCGCATGCCGCGCCGGCTGCCCGCTGGTCCAGCGAAAAGCCATGTTACGCCCTACCCTTTTTCCCTGTGGGACTCGGGTTACGCCCCTGCTGGTTCAATCGCAGTTGCGCATTGGGGTTAATAGCACGTTCGGCATGTTTTTGCCGACCGGCCGGCAAGGACGTTCCGGTTGCCCAATAACAAACGACTTGCTAGTCACCATGTTGATCGGATTGCGGGCCGTTGCGCCCGCTCCCGACCCACCGCCCAACCGGCCGATCGAGCCGGCGCGGGCAATCAGGTTGACGTACGCATGCCGCATATTCCCCCACCGCAGTTCCGACCGGCTTTCGCCGGCGGTGCGGGCGCGGGGCTGATCCAGGGCGTAGCGCCCGGACATGCGCAGCGGACGAAGGCATCGTTTATCACCATCCGCTTGTCCGCCCCAGATGGGCCGACAGCGCCTTTTTATCGCGCGACCCCGCCGCCCGGCGGCGCGAGTCGTGCGCGGAGACCTTATAATGACCATGCGCATGCTGATCGACGCACGCCACCGGGAGGAAACCCGCGTGGCCGTCGTCAAAGGAAATCGCATCGAGGAATTTGATTTCGAAAGTGCCGAGCGCAAGCAGCTCAAGGGGAATATCTATCTTGCCAAGGTGACCCGCGTGGAGCCGTCGCTCCAGGCCGCCTTCGTGGACTACGGCGGCAATCGCCACGGCTTCCTCGCCTTCTCGGAAATTCACCCCGATTATTACCAGATCCCCAAGGAGGATCGCGAGGCCCTGCTGCGCGAGGAGGCGGAGCATGCGGCCGAGGAAGCGAAGCTGCGCGCCGAGCAGGAGGCCGCGGAGGATGCCGATTTTGACGGTTCCGACGACGACGCCGACTTCGCGGAGGATGACGGCGACGCGGATGCCGATGCCGCCGACGAGGGCGAAGGCGATGCGGACGGCGATCGCCCCGCCTCGCCCGCATCGGGCATCAACGACGATCAGGTCGAGGCGCTGCGCCAGCGCCGCATGAACCTGCGTCGCCGCTACAAGATCCAGGACGTGATCCGCCGCCGTCAGGTGCTGCTGGTGCAGGTCGTGAAGGAAGAGCGCGGCAACAAGGGCGCGGCGCTGACGACCTATCTGTCGCTCGCCGGCCGTTATTGCGTGCTGATGCCCAACACGTCGCATGGCGGCGGGATCAGCCGCAAGATCAGCAACTCGGCCGATCGCAAGCGCCTGAAGTCGATCATGGCGGAGATGGAACTGCCGCCGTCGATGGGCTGCATCGTGCGCACCGCGGGGCTCAGCCGCACGCGCACCGAGATCAAGCGCGACTTCGATTATCTCGCCCGCCTGTGGGACGGCATTCGCGACAAGACGCTGACCAGTGCGGCACCAGCGCTGATCTATGGCGACAGCGACCTCATCAAGCGCGCAATCCGCGACATCTACAACAAGGATATCGACGAGGTGATCGTCGAGGGTGACGAAGGCTATCGCCAGGCGAAGGACTTCATGCGCCTGCTGATGCCCAGCCACGCCAAGCGCGTGAAGCATTACAGCGACCCGATCCCCTTGTTCCAGCGCAGCCATGTCGAGGACCAGCTCGCCGCAATGTACCACCCGGTGGTGCAGCTGAAGTCGGGCGGCTATCTCGTCATCAACCCGACCGAGGCGTTGGTCTCGATCGACATCAACTCGGGCCGCTCGACGCGCGAGCACAATATCGAGCAGACCGCGACCGCGACCAATCTGGAAGCGGCACAGGAGATCGCCCGTCAGTTGCGCCTGCGTGACATGGCCGGCCTCGTCGTCATCGACTTCATCGACATGGACAACAATTCCAATGTCCGGAAGGTCGAGAAGGCGATGAAGGAAGCGCTGAAGAACGATCGCGCCCGCATCCAGGTCGGCCGCATCTCGTCGTTCGGCCTTATGGAAATGAGCCGCCAGCGCCTGCGCACCGGCGTGCTCGAAGCCTCGACGCGCCCCTGCCCGCATTGCGAGGGTTCGGGCTTCGTCCGCACCGCCTCGTCGTCGGGCCTCAGCGCGCTGCGGCTGATCGAGGATGAGGCCGCGCGCGGCCGCGGCTCGCTGCTGACGCTGCGCTGCAGCCAGGAAGCCGCCTTCTATGTCCTGAACCGCAAGCGCGCCGATATCGCCGAGATCGAGGACCGCTATGGCGTGACGGTCGAGATCCTGCCGGACGGCGAGCAGGAAGGCGCGCGCATGTCGGTCGAGGCCTCCGGTCCGCCGCCGGCCTATGCGCCCAAGTTTGCTCCGCCGCTCGAGGAAATCGAGGAGGACTTCCCCGAGGAGATCGAGGAGGAGGAAGAGGAGGAAGCCGCCGACGAGGAAGCGCCCCGCGCCGAAGAGTCGCGTGGAGACGACGGCCGTGAGGGCGGTCGCAAGCGGCGGCGCCGTCGTGGTCGGCGGGGTCGCGCCAATGGCGAGGCAGGCGCCACGCCGGCCTCTAACGCTGACGTCAGCGAAGAGGACGAAGGCGAGGGCGAGGACGAGGTCGTTGAAACGGTCAACGCCGACGAAGACGCGGCTGGCACTTCCGAGCAGGACGATGCCGAGGCGACCGCGGAAGGCGAAGGCGGTCGCCGCCGTCGCAATCGTCGTGGCCGCCGTCGGCGCCGCGAGAATGGCGCGGAGGGTGAGGCCAAGGGCGGCGAGGCCGATCTGACGGCCGATGCGCAGCCGACGGCACCAGAGGCCGCGCCGGTCGTGGCAGAGGCGCCAGCGGTCGAGGTCGCTGCACCGGAGGTCAGCACCGCCGAGGCACCGGCCGAAGCAGCGCCCGAAGCGGAACAGCCGGCACCCAAGACGCGTCGTCGTCCGCGCGCCAAGAAGGTGACGGAAGAAGCGCCAGCAGCAGCCGCTGCTCCGGAGGCAGTTCCCGCCGAGGCCGCGCCTGCGCCGATCGCGACGCCAGGAATCGATGCGATCGCTCCCGCCACGGAGGAGGGCGCACCGGCCAAGCCGAAGCGCACCCGTCGCAAGAAGACGGATGCGCCGGCAGCGGAGGCCGCTGCCGAGGCAGCAGCGCCGGCCGCGGCCGCGGAAGCCCCTGCGAAGCCGAAGCGCACGCGTCGCAAGAAGGCGGACGCGCCGGCAGCAGCCGAGCCCGAAGCACCGGCCGTGGCCGAAACCAGCGCGACAACCAGCGACGCTGCGCCCGCGCAGAGCGCGGCAGCGGATGAAGCCGGCGAACCCTCCACCGGCGACGCTGCCGAGGAATCCGCCGCAACGCCGCGTCGCGGCTGGTGGCAGCGCACGTTCGGTGCGTGATCGGCGGATCGTGACGGCAAGCAAGTGAGCGACATGCGCCGGGCTTCAGCGATGGTTAAGCCGCCATCATGCTGGGTCCGGCGCATGCACGTCGCTTGCCGAACGATCCCGCTGCGGCCAAGCCCGTGATCGGTCGCTCCGCCACACTTCGCCTGCTGGCCACTGCGGCGCTGGCCAGCGTCTCCATCCCGCAGGCGGCGAATGCGCAGTCAATCCTGCGCGACGCCGAGACCGAAGCGCTGCTGGCCGACATGACCGCGCCGCTCATCACCGCGGCGGGGCTGCGGCCGAGCGACGTGAGGGTCGTTCTCGTCAACGACGATTCGATCAACGCCTTCGTCGCCGGCGGCCAGATCGTTTATGTGCATTCCGGCACGATCCAGGCGGCCAAGACGGCCAATGAAGTGCAGGGCGTGATCGCGCACGAGCTTGGCCACATTACCGGCGGCCACGTGTCGCTTGCCGGCCGCGGCGCTCAGGAGGCGACCGGAATTTCCATTCTCTCCATGGTGCTTGGGCTGGCCGCGATGGCGGCAGGCGCGGGCGAAGCGGGCGCCGGGGTCCTTGCCGCCGGGCAGCAGGCGGCCATGCACAAATATCTCGCCTTTTCGCGCCAGCAGGAGGCGTCGACCGACGCGGCCGGCGCGAAATACCTCAACGCCGCCGGGATCAGCGGCAAGGGATATCTCAACTTCTTCAAGACCATGCAGCAGATGGAATATCGCTACGGCATCACTCGCCAGGTCGAGTATATGCTCAGCCATCCCGTCTCGTCCGAGCGCGTCGCGGCCGTGTCGGAGACGCTGCAGGCCTCACCTGCCTGGAACAAGCCGCTCAATCAGGATTGGGAAGAACGGTTCAAGCGGGTTCAGGCGAAACTGGACGGATATCTGCTTCCACCCGCACAGGCGCTTCAGAAATATCCGGAAGGCACGCAGACCATCTATGCGCATTATGCGCGCGCTTACGCCTATCACCGCAGTGGATATCCGCAGAAGGCCGAAGCGGAGGCCGATGCCTTGGTCGCCAGCAAGCCGAAGGATCCCTATTTCCTCGAGATCAAGGGCCAGATCCTGCTGGAGGCAGGAAAGCCGCAGGAGGCCCTCGGCCCGCTGCGTGCGGCCACCGATGGTTCCCGCAACAGCCCTTTGATCGCCACCACTTTCGGCCATGCGCTGATCGCGACGGAGGACAAGGCGCATTATGACGAGGCCAAGCGCGTCCTGCGCACCGCCGTCGCGCGTGACGATCAGAATCCATTCGCCTGGTATCAGCTGGGCACCGTCTACGAGCGCACCGGCGATCCGGCGCGCGCCGCACTCGCCACGGCGGAACGCGCCAGCATGACGGGCGATCACCGCACCGCCGCGGTAAGCGCACGTTACGCCATGGCCGGCATTCCACAGAACACGCCGGACTGGATCCGGGCACAGGATATCGCGATGACATCAGGCCATTCCCTCGAAGACGACAAGCGCAAGCGGAAATGAACCGCCTGACCATTTTGCTGGTCGTGCTGCTGGGCGCGACCTTTGGCGCCGGCGGCATGTGGCTTGCCGAGCGTGCCGCTCCCGGATCCGCCGTCGCAGACAAGGCCGGGATCGAACGGGTGGTGCACGATTATCTGCTCGCCAATCCGGAAGTGATCCCGCAAGCGATGCAGAAGCTGCAGGAGCGCGAGAGCGGGCGCGCGGTTGCGGCCAGCCGATCCCGCATCGAGACGCCTTACCCCGGCGCGATGATGGGTAATCCCAACGGCGATGTCACGCTGGTGGAATTTTTCGATTATAATTGCGGCTATTGCCGCGCCAGCCTGCCAACCATCGAGCGGCTGGTAAAAAGCGATCCGAAATTGCGCGTGGTGTTCCGGGAGTTGCCGATCCTGGCGGAGGAAAGCCGTGATGCGGCGCGCGCGTCGCTTGCCGCAGCGGCGCAGGGTCGGTTCGCTGCCTTTCACCAGGCCTTGTACGAGGCAGGCCCGGTCAGCGCGCAATCGATCGCTGCCGCCGCCCGTGGCACGGGCGTAAACCTCACCAAGATCCCCGATGACGTTGATACGGAAATCGCCGGCAATCTTGGGCTGGCGGCGAAGCTCGGCATCAGCGGCACGCCAGCGTGGGTGGTCGGCGACAAGGTCCTGTCCGGCGCACTGCCATTCGATCGTTTGCAGGAGGCGATTGCCGAAGTGCGGACGGGGCAGGACTGATCCGGCGAGCGAGAAAAGCGTACGGGCGATGGAGTCGTAAGCGGTTCAAGCGTGTCGCAGGCGCCATGGGCGGTGCGACCTTTCCGCCCACAGCGGCGTTCCCCCTTGCGGACGTTCCCCAACGCCGCAGGTAATCGTGCTCCATTCTCTTCGTCGCTTTCTCCTCATTCTGCTGCTTGCCACGCTGACCGCCTCGCCTGCGGTCGCCCAGGATGCTTCCTCCAACACGGCCGCGCCAGCGGTACCGGCAGACCCGTTCGGTCGCGAAACGCCGCGGTCCGCGGTCACTGGCCTGATCGAAGCACTAGCGAAGCGCGACTATGATCGCGCCGCCAATTACTTCGACCTGCCCGTGCAGCAGGATCAACGTGTGCTCGGCGGTGCGACCGAGCTCGCCCGGCGCTTGCAGGGGCTGCTGGACAGCGGCGGATCGCTGATCCCGTTTGCCGGACTGGCCAATGAAGCCGGTGGCCGCATCGACGATGACCTGCCGTTCGACCGTGAACTGATCGGTGATCTTGGAGTCGGGGAAGGCGACGCCCCGATCCTGATGACACAGGGGGAAGTCGACGGCCGCCGCGTGTGGCGCATCTCGCACGACACCATCCGGCGGCTAATGGCGGTGCCGGCCACCACCGCCGCCACGAGCGCGCCAGCTGCCGAGATCACCGGGGTCAACGTCGGCGGCGCGCCGGTGGAGGATTGGGGGTTGCTGATCGGCGCCGCGATCCTGAGCTTCGTTGTGCTGCGCCTGCTGTCGACCGCCGTACTCGCCGTGATGCGACGGAGTATCTCGGACCCCGACGCCAACGGCTTTTACCGCTTCTTCCATGCCGCATTGCCGCCGTTCAGCCTCTTCTTGGCGGTAATCGCCTTTTACGGCTGGGCGGAGAAGGTGGAGGTCGCGATCGTCGCGCGGCAGACGCTGCTGCGCTATGCCGGCGGGGTCGCAGCGATCGCGCTTGTCTGGTTCGGCCTCAGATTGGTGGACGCGATCGCGGACGTCGCGATCGCCCGTGCGCATCGTGGGTCGCGACGCCAGGCAGTGTCGGTCGTCAGCCTGCTGCGCCGTGCGGCCAAGATCCTGCTGCTGGTGTTCAGCGTCGTGGCCGTGCTCGACACGTTTGGGATTGACGTGACGACGGGGATTGCCGCGCTCGGCATCGGCGGTATCGCGCTGGCGCTCGGCGCGCAGAAGACGGTCGAAAACCTGGTCGGCAGCGTCACCGTCATTGCCGATCGTCCGGTGCAGGTGGGTGATTTCTGCCGCGTGGGCGATGTGGTTGGCACGGTGGAGGATGTCGGCATCCGATCCACCCGCATCCGCACCAATGACCGCACGGTTGTCACCATTCCCAATGGCGACTTTTCCTCGCGCCAGATCGAGAATTTCGCGAAGCGCGACCGCTTCCTCTTCGCGCCGACGATCGGCATCGAATATAGCAACGCTGCCGACAAGGTGCGCGAGGCCGTCGCCATCATCGAAAAGGTACTGCAAAGCCATGACAAGGTGCTGCAGGATGGTCCGCGCGCACGCTTCACCGCCTTCGGTGAAAGCTCGCTGGATATCGAGGTCTTCTCCTACATCAATGTCAGCGACTTCGGCGAAAGCACGGTGGTCCGCCAGGAATTGCTGTTGTCGATCTATGAGGGGCTGACCGCCGCCGGGATCGGCATCGCCTTTCCCACTCGCACCGTCTTCCTGGCCAGTGTCGATGCGCCTGAGGCATCCTCAGGCCCGGTTGATCGTTCATGAGCGGCCTCTACCCCCGACAACACTCCCAACAAGGGCTCGACCTGATGGAAGCAGCGGACGTCTTCACCACGCTGGAGATCGAACTCAAACCCGATCCCTCGCGCACCGTGATCCGCCCGTTCAGCTTCGCCTATCCCGAACCGTTCGGCAACGATCGGCCCAAACGGATGCAGCAGGTCGCCGACCGGCTGTTGTCGCTCGACAAGCCCATGCGCCAGCGGATGCGCAACCTAATCGAAAAGCCGATGCATGAGCGCCATCGCAATGCTGACGCGACGTTCCTGCGCCGTTTCGACGATGTTGCCGGCGACCTCCAATTGCCGGGACAACTGGACGAGACGGACCGGCTGCTGATCGGCGCCTATTTCAGCCAGGAATATGCGTTCGAATCCGCGGCCTTGTTCAACCCCAGCATCATCCGTCTGCCCGACGCCGACATAGAGGATGACGAACTGCCCTTCCTCCTCTCGCTGCGCGGGATCGGGGAAGGACATATCTCGTCCGTCACCTTCCGCACTGGCCGGTGGAATGGCGGCAACACGATCGTCGTCGATGCAGCCAGCGAGCACGGCATGCCGCCGCGGCTCGACAAGGAACTGGACGGCTGGATGCGTTTGCTCTGCACCGACAGCGCGGACGTATCGGAAACCGTGCTGTTCCCCGTGCTGCCCAGCCAGCGATCCGGGATCGAGGACCTGAGGCTGGTCAACTTCACCGACGACGACGGCACGCAGAGCGTGATCGGCACTTATACGGCGTTCGACGGCATGACCGCGCGTGCCGAGCTACTGCGCGGCATAGACATGCGCACGGTGGAGATGCGCCCGCTGACCGGCAAGATGGCCGGGTACAAGGGCATGGCGCTCTTTCCGCGGCGGATTGACGGGCAGTTCGTGATGCTCGGGCGGCAGGACAACGAGAATATCTGGCTGCTGCGGTCTGACAGGCTGGAGCAATGGGACAGCGGCGAGCGGATCATGGGGCCGAAATATCCTTGGGAATTCGTTCAGATGGGCAATTGCGGCTCACCGATCGAAATCGACGAAGGATGGCTCGTCTTCACCCACGGCGTAGGCCTGGTGCGAGGCTATTGTGTGGGGGCCTGCCTGCTGGACAAGGCCGATCCCTGCAAGGTGCTGGCCCGAACTCCCTCCCCGCTCCTGTTCCCCAGCGCGGAGCAGCGCGGCGGCTATGTTCCCAATGTCACCTACAGCTGCGGTGCGCTGCTCCATCATCGGCGCATCCTGCTGCCTTATGCCATCGGAGACGAATTTAGCGCCTTCGCGGTCGGCAGTGTCGATGACCTGCTTTCGGTGATGGCGCCCGCCTAAGCGGCGCGGGCAGAAATGACCGCGTCACCGGGGTGCGAACGGGTCCGATGACGAGGCGGGAGCGTCCGGGCCGGTTGAGCTCTGCACGCGAACTTGCAAGCCGATGGATGACAGCGCCGCCGCCAGCCCCCACATGGGGCGCATGCGTCGCCAACCAAGCATCATCCGCGTCATCGACCTAGAGACCACTGGCAACGCCCCGCCCCAGCATGGGGTTTGCGAAATCGGATGGCAGGATGTCGCCCTGGGGGCGGACGGCCGCTGGGAGCTGTATGGCGAAGGCGGGCAGCGGCTGGTCAATCCGGGAAGGTCGATGCCGCCGATCACGCAGGCGATCCATCATATCCGTGATGAGGACGTGGCCGATGCACCATGGTGGCACGACGTCGCCCGCAACGTCCTTGACCCTTATCCGCGCCGCGTGGCGCTTGCCGCGCATCGCGCCGACTTCGAACAGCAATTCTGCACCCCCGCGCTTACTCACGGCGCGGAGTGGATCTGCACCTGGAAGTGCGCGCTGCGGCTGTGGCCCGATTCTCCCAGCTTCTCGAACCAGGTGCTGCGCTATTGGCGCAAGCCGGCAGGGTTGGATCACGAGCGGGGTCTGCCAGCCCACCGCGCCTTTCCGGACGCCTATGTCACGGCCCATCATCTGCGCGACCAACTAAACGAGGCAAGCGTCGCGCAATTGCTCGAATGGTCGAGCATTCCGGCCCTTCTGCCGCGCGTGCGCTTCGGCCCCGATCGTGGCAAGCCGTGGAACGAGATCGAGGAAGAAAGCCTCGTCAAGTTTCTGACCGATCGCGATCCCGATGTGCGGTTCACCGCCGAAACGGAGCTGGCGCGTCGCCGTGGCGGCGGGCTGGTCGGCCGCATGAGCGCGCAGGAACTGCTGCTTTGACTCAGGTCAAGGCAGCACCTCTGGCGTTTTTCCCGATCCGCTCCTAGACGCAGCAGCGATGGCCGGGGAACGGGGGCAAAGCTTCGCTGCGGGCGAAGGCAGGATTGGGCGCGTGCTGATTGGCTTCATGGCCATCGGCTTTCTCGCGCTGATCGCGGCTGGCATCGCCGCTGCCTGGGTGACGGGCGAGTTGGCGCGGCACAGCCAGGCCGTGTCCCATACCTATGAAGTCGAGCTGGCGATCGCCGACACACGGCGGCTGATCGAGCAGGGCGAGACGACACGGCGCGGCTTCCTGCTTTCGCCCGAGACGACCAGCTTTCTTGATTCCTATACCGATGCGGCAAACGCCTTGCCCCGCTTCGCCAAGAAGCTGCGCCAGCTCACCTACGACAATCCCCGCCAGCAATCGAACGTTCGCAAGTTGGAACAGCAATTGCGGGAACTGGTGGCGCTGCGCACGCGAAGCGTCGAGCTCATCGTCGACGGCAGGATCTCGGAAGCCAATGAGCTCTTCCAGGCGGAACTGAGCAGCACACGACTGGGCAACATCCGCAAGATCTTCGACGCCATGGCCCGCGAGGAGCGCAAGCTGCTGGCCAGCCGCGACGCGCAGCAGGAACGCAGCCTCAACCTGTTCTACACCGTGCTGGCGGTCGCGGGTATATTGCTGGTCGCCGTCGCGCTGGCATCACTGCTGGTCGTGGTGCGCTACACCACCGACCTCGCGCAATCGCGCGAACAGCTTCAGCAGCTGAACGAAAGCCTCGAAGCGATCGTCGTGGATCGGACGGCGGACCTGTCACGCGCCAATGACGAGATCCAGAGATTTGCCTATATCGTGAGCCACGACCTTCGTTCACCACTGGTGAACGTGATGGGGTTCACCGCTGAACTGGAAGCCGCAACGGCCGCGCTGCGCGAGATGGTTCAGCAGGTGCAACAGGACGCGCCCGATCTTCTTACCGAGGATGCGCGCCTGGCAGCGCAAGAGGATCTGCCCGAGGCGATTGGTTTCATCCGCACCTCCACGCAGAAGATGGACCGGCTGATCAACGCCATCCTTGCCCTGTCGCGGCAAGGCCGCCGCGTGCTTGCACCCGAGCTGCTCGACCTCACTCGCATGGTCGATCAGATCCGCGACTCCATGGCCCACCGGCTTGACGAGACCGGCGCCAGCATCGAGGTGGACGGCACCTTGCCGCGGCTCGTCAGCGACCGGGTGGCGATCGAACAGATCCTTTCCAACCTGATCGAGAATGCGGTGAAATACCGGCATCCCGATCGGCCCGTCGAGGTACAGGTCAGCGGCGGCACGGCTGGCGACCGGGTGTGGATCACCGTATCCGATAATGGCCGCGGTATCGATCCGCGGGATCATGAACGCGTGTTCGACCTGTTCCGCCGTTCGGGTGCGCAGGACCAGCCCGGCGAAGGGATTGGCCTGGCCCATGTGCGCGCCCTCGCCTATCGCCTCGGCGGTACGATTACCTTGCGCTCGGCGCTTGGCGAAGGGGCAACCTTCCGCTTATCGCTTCCGCCGACGCTGAGCCTGCAGGAAAAGTCTTGAGATGAACGCACATCAATCCGTCAGCATCGTGATGATCGAGGATGACGAAGGTCACGCCCGCCTCATCGAGAAGAATATTCGCCGCGCAGGCATTCTGAACGACATCAAGCACTTCCTCGACGGGACAAGCGCGCTCGACTACCTTTTCAACGCGCCCGAAGGCCCGATGCTGAACGGCCCCGCGCTGGTGCTGCTCGACCTCAACCTGCCCGACATGAGCGGGACGGACATTCTGGCGAAGATCAAGCAGTCGGAAGGGCCGGTGAAGCGCACGCCCGTCGTGGTGCTCACCACCACGGACGACAGCCGCGAGATCCAGCGCTGCTACGATCTGGGCGCCAACGTCTACATCACCAAGCCGGTGAACTATGAGAGCTTCGCGCAGGCGATCCGCCAGCTGGGTCTGTTCCTGTCCGTCATCCAGGTTCCCGACATCGAGGGATGAGCCAGATCGTGGCCCTGATCGCATCATCGCTTGAGGCCACGGTTCACGCACGCGTGGTCCGGTGCGATCCGGTCATGGTGGCCTGATGGACCGCATCCTCTACATCGACGATGATGAAGGCATCCGGCGCCTGGCCTCGCGCGCGCTCGCGCGCCGGGGCTGGGATGTCACCACCGCGGAAGGCGGCGAGCTCGGCGTGCGCATCGCCGCTGAGCAGAAGTTCAACCTAGTCGCCGTCGATCATTACATGCCGGGGATCGATGGGCTGGAAACGCTCGCCCGATTGCGCGAGCTGCCCGATCCGCCGAGCGTCGTCTATGTCACCGGATCGGAGGAACAGCGGGTTGCGGTCGCCGCATTGCGCGCCGGTGCATCGGACTATGTCGTCAAATCGGTGGGCGACGATTTCTTCGACCTGCTCGACGCATCCTTTCGCGCCGTGGTCTCCCATGCGCAGCTTGAGAAGCAGAAATCGGCGGCCGAGGAGTCGCTCCGCGTGTCCAACGCGCGGCTCGAGGCTTTGCTTGCCGAGGTCAATCACCGCGTCGCCAATTCGCTGCAGCTCGTGTCGGCCATGGTGCGGCTTCAGGCTGGCGCGCTCAGCGATCCAGGCGCCCGTGCCGCGCTGGAGGACACGCAGCGTCGGATCAGCGCCATCGCACAGGTGCACCGCCGCCTCTACACGGGCGGCGACGTGGAGCATGTCGACATGCGCGAGTATCTCGGCACTCTGGTTGATGAACTGGCGGAAACCTGGTCGACGGTTGATCGCCCGCGCGCGCTCCGGCTGGTGGCAGATGCAATCCGGCTGCCCACGGACCGCGCGGTCTCGCTGGGTGTCATCGTCACTGAACTGGTGAGCAACGCCTGCAAATACGCCTATCCCGCCGGAAGCGGCGAGGTGCGCGTCGCACTGCATCGGGAAGGCGAAGACGTGTTCCTGCTGGCGGTGGAAGATGATGGCGTCGGCATGTCCGGCGGCATCTCGCCGGGGGGCACGGGCGTCGGCACGAAGCTGATCCGCGCCATGGCGCAGAGCCTCCAGTCGAACGTCGAATATGATCCCGCGCACCGCGGCACCCGCGCCATTCTGCGTGCCGCCCTGGCCTGATCGCAACGCCCGCCGCTTTCGTAGCGGTGATGAAAATCGCTGCGTTTCAGCCTAGAAGGCCGGCCAGCCCAATTGAGGAGCCCGCAATGAAGACCCGTGCCGCCGTCGCGTTCGAAGCGAAAAAGCCGCTGGAGATCGTCGAGCTCGACCTCGAAGGGCCGAAGGCCGGCGAGGTGCTGGTCGAGATCATGGCGACCGGCATCTGCCACACGGACGCCTATACCCTTGACGGCCTTGATTCCGAGGGCATCTTCCCGTCGATCCTGGGCCATGAAGGCTGCGGCATCGTGCGCGAGGTGGGGCCGGGCGTGACAAGCGTCGCGCCGGATGATCACGTCATCCCGCTCTACACGCCCGAATGCCGCCAGTGTAAGTCGTGCCTCAGCCAGAAGACCAACCTGTGCACCGCCATCCGCGCAACTCAGGGCAAGGGGCTGATGCCGGACGGCACCAGCCGCTTCAGCTACAAGGGTCAGCAGATCTTCCACTACATGGGCTGCTCCACCTTCTCGAACTTCACCGTTCTGCCGGAAATCGCAGTGGCGAAGATCCGCACCGACGCGCCGTTTGACACCAGCTGCTACATCGGCTGCGGCGTCACCACTGGTGTTGGCGCGGTAGTGAACACCGCCAAGATGGAGCCGGGCGCGACGGTGATCGTGTTCGGACTGGGCGGCATCGGCCTCAACGTGATTCAGGGCGCCAAATTCGCCGGCGCGGCGCGGATCGTTGGCGTGGACATCAACCCGGACCGGGAGGAATGGGGCCGCAAGTTCGGCATGACCGATTTTGTGAACCCCAAGACTGTCAGTGACATCGTGCAGCATCTGATCGCGATGACCGACGGCGGCGGCGATTATACCTTTGACTGCACGGGCAACACCGTCGTCATGCGCCAGGCGCTGGAAAGCGCGCATCGCGGCTGGGGCGAATCGATCGTCATCGGTGTGGCGGAGGCCGGAAAAGAGATCGCCACGCGCCCATTTCAGCTGGTGACGGGTCGGGTCTGGAAAGGCTCGGCCTTTGGCGGCGCACGCGGCCGCACGGACGTGCCCAAGATCGTCGACTGGTACATGAACGGCCTGATCCAGATCGATCCGATGATCACGCACCGGCTGACGCTTGACGAAATCAACAAGGGTTTTGACCTGATGCATGCGGGCGAGAGCATCCGCAGCGTGGTGGTTTACTGATCCCTCTGGCTGTCAGCGAAGCGGGCGGAAGCGTGAAATGCAGCCGCCCCTCGACTCCCGCTCCGCCGGTGGGCATGACACTCCCCTAATCTAGGGGAGAGGACCGATGTTCAGCCACGTCATGGTTGGATCAAACGATATCGCGCGTTCGCGTAAATTCTACGATGCCCTGTTCGGCTCGCTGGGTGGAAACCCCGCGATCGAGGACGACAAGGGTCGCCTGATCTACATGTTGAACGGCGGACTGTTCCTGGTGACCAAGCCGATTGACGGCGAAGCGGCCACCCACGCCAATGGCGGCACGATCGGTTTCGCCATGTCCGGGCCCGAGCAGGCGGACGCCTGGCACAAGGCGGGCGTTGCGAATGGCGGCGAGGCGATCGAGGATGCACCGGGCGTGCGCTCGGCCGGGTTCGGCAACCTGTACCTCGCCTATCTCCGCGATCCGGACGGCAACAAGCTGTGCGCCATGCACCGGATGCCGTCCTGACATCATGATCCGCTAACATCGACGCCGGCTCGCCATATTCCACGGCGGCCGGCGTTCTACCTTCTGTTCATCCGCTGCGTGTCACGCCGCTGAGCGCCAGCTGCGCATCGATCGTGGCAATCAGCCGGTCGAGCGCTGCCTGGTCACGCGCCTCGGCGCGGGCGGTGAGCATGGATTGCGTGTTGGACGCGCGCAGCAGCCACCAGCCATCTGCCGTCGTGACGCGGGCGCCATCGGTGCGATCGACCCTCGCGCCATCCGCGGCGAGCCGCGCCAGCACTTCCTGCACCACCTCTTCGCGCCGCGCCTCCTCCACCGGAAAGCGCAGCTCGGGCGTGGCCACCACATCGGGAAAGGCATCGCGCATCGCAGCCAGCGTCTTGCCGCCGCCACCGATGGCGCGGATCAGCTGTATCGCGGCATAGAGCGCGTCGTCGTGGCCGCCCAATTCGCCGAAGAAGATATGCCCGCTCATCTCGCCGGCGATCGGGGCGCCGACCTCGTGCATCATGGTCTTGATGTTGCTGTGCCCGCTCTTCCACATCACTGGCCGGCCGCCGAGCTCCGCGATCCGATCGAAAAGCGTGGCGCTCGCCTTCACGTCAGCGACGATCGCCGCGCCCGGCTGGCGGCGCAGCACCGGCTCCGCCAGGATCGCAAGCAATTGATCCCCCGCGATCACCCGCCCTTCCCCGTCCACCGCGCCGATGCGATCGCCATCGCCATCGAAAGCTACACCGAAATCAAGCTTTTCGCGGGCGACGAGCGCCTTCAAATCGGCAAGGTTCGCCTCTTCGGTAGGATCGGGATGATGGTTGGGAAAATTGCCGTCTACCTCGGTGAACAGCAGGTGATGCTCACCCGGCAGGAGCTGGACGAGGCGCTCGATCGCCGGACCGGCGGCACCATTGCCCGCGTCCCATCCAACGCGCAGCGGGTAGAGGCGATCCCCCGCGATCAGGCGCGCGACATAATCCGCGAGCATCTCGACATCGCTGACGCCCCCAGCCCCGCTCTCCACCTCGCCCTGCTCCGAGAGCGCCGCAAGCGCCATGATGTCTGATCCGAAGAACGGGCGATGGCCAAGCACCATCTTGAAGCCATTGTCGTCGCGCGGATTGTGGCTGCCCGTCACCTGAATGCCGCCGTCCACCTCCAGGTGGCGCTCCGCGTGGTAGAGCATCGGTGAGGGGCCGACACCGATGCGGATCACGTCCACCCCGGCGGCGCGCAGCCCTTCGACCAAGGCTGCTTCCAGCATAAGTGAGGAGAGCCGCCCGTCGCGCCCGACGACAACGCGGGTACCGCCGCTCCGGCGAACGATCGAGCCGAAGGCGCGGCCGATCGCCGTTGCATCCGGCGCGTTCAACGTCCGGCCGACGGTGCCGCGAATGTCATATTCACGCAGGATGGACGAGGGAAGCCGGTGCCGCATCCCTTCTGCTTACGCGGCCTGCGACACCCTCGTCACCCCCCGAGCATTCGCCCGCGCGGCGCGCGTCCCTACTCGTACCGCAGTGCCCGTATCGGATTGGCACGCGCGACCTTGAAGGCGTGGCCGGCGATCGTCACCACCGCGATCGTCAGCGCCAGAACTCCCGCCAGCAGGAACGGCAGGGGCGTCAACGCCATGCGCGTGTCAAAGCTGTTCAGCCAATCGCGCATCACCCACCAGGCGACCGGCCAGGCGATGAGGTTGGCGACCAGCACCGGACGGCTGAACTGCCATACGAGCAGGCGAACGATGTCGAGCGTCCGCGCGCCCAGCACCTTGCGGATGCCGATCTCCTTGGTGCGGCGTTCGGCGGTGAAGGCGGCGAGCCCGAACAGCCCGAGGCAGGCGATCACGACGGCCAGGATCGCGAAGCCGGCGAAGATCTGCGCGCGGCGTGCCTCGGCCTTGTAGAGGTCCTCCACAATCGCCTCACTGAACTGCGCCTCGAACGGCACGTCGCTGACCGCCTGTTTCCACACCTGCTCGACGCCGGCGCGAACGGTGGCTGGATCGCCATCGTAGCGGATCACCATATGGGTCGTGCCTTCGCGCGTGCCGAGGAACACGATCGGGTCCAGCGGCTCACGTACCGAGCGGAAGCGCGAATCCTTCACCACGCCGACGACGGTGATCGGCATTTCCCCGACCTCCGGCCCCATGCCGAGCCGGAAGGTCTTGCCGATGATCTCCTGCGGCGTGCGCGCGCCCAGCTTGCGTGCGGCATATTCATTGATCACGACATTGGATCCGCGCGCCACCAGCGCCCGTGTTTCCTCCGGCGTCTCGGGGAAGGAAAGCGTTTGGTCGTCCATCGGGCGGGCGGGGTCGAACCAGCGGCCGGCGACGACCTCCAGCCCCATGGCATCGCGGAACCCTGTATCGACGCGGTAGCGGCCGAGGGACACCGGCTCCGACCGGCCGGGCACGAGCACGCCGGTGTTGCTGTTGTTCATGGTGGCAACGCCGATGTCCGTTCGGCCGACCGCGACGACCCCCGGCACGCGCCGCATGCGCTCGGCCAGTTGCTCGCCCCGGCCGATCAGCTGATACCGGCTGAGATTCTCGACCTGCAGGATATGATCGCGCTTGTACCCTGGATCGACCGACCGTGCGTACACCGTCTGGCCGTAGACAATGGCGGTGCAGATGATGAGGGCGATCGATATCGCGAACTGCCCTACGACGAGGATGCTGCGCAGCCGCCCGCTGCCCGGCGTTTCCGCCGAGGACTTGTTCGCCTTCAGCACGCTCGCCGGCTGGAACCGCGACAGAAAGAAAGCCGGGTAAAGGCCGCCGAGCAGACCGACGATCACCACCAGCGCCAGGGCGGGAAGCAGCATTCCGCTACCGCCGAAATAGTCAAAGGTGAGATCGGCATCGAGGAAGCTCGCGAAGGGTCGGATCAGCAGCTCCCCCAGTGCCAGCGCGATGACCACGGCGATCAGCGCGACCAGCAGGGATTCGCCGACGAACTGCGCGATCAGCTGCTTGCGCGTGGCGCCCAATACCTTGCGCAGCGCCACTTCTCGCGCGCGCTGGCCCGCCCTCGCGGTCGCCAGGTTGGTGAAGTTCACCACCGCCATGCTGAGGATCAGCACAGCGATCACGGCAAAGGTGGCGATGGTGCTGCGATCATTGCCCGGCGTCAGCGATCCGGACTGCGCCTTGCCAAGGTGCACATCGGCGATCAGCACCAGCTTCCAATCGGCGTCATCGCCCTGGTTGAAGCGATTACCGCCAAAATTCTCATCCGGGATATTGCGCTTTTCCCAGGCGGGCATCTGCGCATTGATGGCGCCAACGTCGCTGCCGGGTTTCAGCTTCACATAGACCCAGCCGGACTGGCAGCCCCAGCAGGTCAGAAACTCCCGCTCCTGCGCGAAATAGGACGGGAAATCGCGCCGGACCACGGCATTGATCTTTAGATGCGAATTCTTGGGCAGGTCGGCGATCACCGCGTTGATGCGGTAATCATAGGTCTTGCCCTTCTGGATCAGGCTGATCGTGCGGCCCACCACGTCATCGGTGCCGAACTGCCGCACGGCCTCCGATCGGGTGAGGATGGCAGTGTCCGGCGCATTGAGCGCGCCCTTTGATCCCCGGAGTACCGGCAGGTCGATCACCGATAGCAGATCGCCATTGGAGACGAGGTAATTCTTCGCCGTCGTGACCTGCCCGTCCTTCACGATCGTCGGGCTGCCGGCGAGAAGATAGACGGTGCTCTCGACCTGCGGGAAATCCTTCCGCATCCGCTCTTCGGCAACATAGCTGGCCATCTGGAGGAAGAACGGCGGTCCGTCGCGCGGATCGGCATACCAGGTCTGGAGCTGATAAGTGTTCTCGCCCCCCGGCACCCAGCGGTCAAAGCTGGTTTCATAGCGAATGAAGGCGAGGATCAGCAGGCACGCCGCCATTCCGATCGCCAGACCCAAGAGGTTGATGATCGAATACACGCGGTTCTTGGCCAGCGCATTGATCGCAACGGTGAAATAGTTTCGCCACATGGCGGGCGCCTCCTAGACGGATCGGGCGGGCTGAAGGGGGGCGGGCGCGATCATGCCGCGCGCCGGCGTTCCTGGAGAATCCGACCGTCCAGCATGTTGACCACGCGACTGGCGTAATCGGCATGGGCGGGCGAGTGGGTGACCATCACGATGGTCGATCCTTCCGCGTTCAGCTGCTGCAGCATGCGCATCACCTCCTCGCCATGATTGGTATCAAGATTGCCGGTCGGCTCGTCGGCCAGGATCAGCTTGGGCGTGGCAACCAGCGCGCGGGCCACCGCCACACGCTGCTGCTGGCCACCGGAAAGCTGGCTAGGGCGATGGCGGGCGCGGTGACCGATGCCCACGCGGTCCATCACCTCCTCCGCCCGCGAGCGCCGCTCCTTGGCGGAGACGTCGTGATAGAGCAGCGCCAGTTCGATATTGTCGCGCACGGTCAGCTCGTCGACCAGATTGAAGCTCTGGAAGATGAAGCCGATGTGCGCCTTGCGGAACGCCGCGAGCTTCGCCTCGCCCAGGCCGGCGACCTCCGTGCCATCGAAGACATAGGAGCCGCTGGTCGGGCTATCGAGCAGGCCGATGACGTTGAGCAGCGTCGATTTGCCGCACCCGGACGGTCCCATGATCGCGACGAATTCCCCCGCGGCGATATCCAGGTCGATCCCGTCCAGCGCCACCGTCTCGACGCTGTCGGTGCGATACAGCCGCATCACGTCACGCATCCGAAGCATCAAATATCCTTTCCTTGGGTGAGATCGAGCGCGTCCTTGTCGGCGAACCCGGTGTAGGGGGAGGTGATCACGCGCTCGCCCGGCGTGAGCCCGTCGAGCACCTCGACATGATCCTGATTGCGGCGGCCCAGCCGAACAGGGCGCTTCACTGCGGAGCGGCCATCGGGCGCCACCACGAACACCCAGGCGCCGCCCGTGTCGTTGTAGAAGCCGCCGTTCGGGATCAGCACCGCGGACGCAGGATCGCTGAGCGTCAGCCGCGCCTGCACCGTCTGGCCGCGCTGCAGCCGTTCCGGCTCCGCACCGACGAACTGAAGCTCGATCTGGAACTGGCCGTTCTGCACCTGGGGGAAGATCTTGGTGACGCGCGCCAGGTGGGTACGGCTGCCGGCATCGATCCGCGCCTTCTGCCCCACTTCCACACGGCCCAGGAAGAACTCATCCACGCCGGCCTGCAGCTTGTTGCGGCCGGGTGAATCGATCTGGCCGATCCGCTCGCCCGGCGACATCGACTGGCCGACCTGGATCGAGAAACCGGACAATTGCCCCGCGACCGGCGCGCGCAGGTTCAGCGCGTCGAGATTGGCGCGAGCCAGCTCCAGCCCCGCCTGAAGCGAGGCCGTTGAGGCGCGCTGCTGCGCAAGCTGGCCGCGTTGCAGCTTGTCATCCGTGCTGCGGCCCTGACGCACCACGGCGAGCCGCTGGCGCTCGTAGCGCAGCTGGTCGCCCGTGTCGGCGAACTGCCGGCCGGCGATGAAGCCACGCGCTGCCAGCGGCGCCTCGCGATCGAACTGGCGCTGCGCCTTTTCCAGCGCGAGCTGCGCCTCCAGCACGGCGCGCTCGTTCAGCACGCGGGTCTGTGCGAGCGAAAGCTCCTGCGCGCGCATGTTGTTGATCTGCTGCTCGACCTCCGTCTGGCGCGCGAGCGTCGACAGTTGCAGCTCCGCATTCGAGAGGATCGCGATCGGCTGGCCCGCGGCGAGCATGGTGCCATCCTCCACCAGCACCTTTTCGACCCGCCCGCCCTCGATCGCGTCGATATACACGGTAAGGAGCGGGGTGACTCGGGTGCGCAGCGGGATGTAATCCTCGAACGTACCACGCTGCACCGACGCGATCGTCAGCCTGTCGGCGGCGATCGACTGCGTGCTGCCGCGAGGCACGATCCACCAGATCAGCAGAGTGATGGCGATCAGCCCAAGTGCCGCACCGGCGATCACCCAGGAGCGCGGCAGACGCTTGCGCGCCACGACACGGTCCATGCCGCTGCCCGACACGGCGCGCGGCTCCGCCGGAAGGTCTTTCGGCATGTGCACGACGCTCATCGCGTCCGGATCCGAACGGAAGTGTGCGAAATCGGACGGTTCACATCGCCACCGCGATGCTGAGGTGCGGCGTCACGACCGAGAAGGAGATCGTCGGCGTTGAAGCGCTGGCGGGCGCTCGTGCGAGAGCGACACCGGCGACCACGACAGCGGCGAGCAACAGCAAACGGGGAAGGAGCACCTTGGTCATGATCGGCCCCTTGCAGGCCGCGTGCCAGTTGGCTCAACGCGTGTTGCCGAAGCGGCTTAGGTTCGATCGACAGGATCGGTGAAGCTAAGGGTATGGGCCGATCCGCACACCGGAAAATTCCCGACTTTTCGGATCCGCACGCCAAGAATTAGGATAGAGCGCCGGCATGAGAAACGGCGAAAATCAGCTAAGAGCTTGAGAAACTGTACTTTGCCCGGGCTGGCACAAGACTTGATTGTTCAAAGTCGAACAGTAGCTGTACGAGAGCGGACGGGATGGGGCCTGAATTCGATCGCTGCGTGATCGTCGACGATGACGACGATATCCTGCTGGCAGCGCGATTGCTGCTGCGGCCGCTCTTTCGCGAGGTGCTGACCGCGCGAACGCCGGAGGAGGCGCTGCCCGACATCGAGGAGCGCGCGCCGGACGTGGTGCTGCTGGACGCGAACTTCGCGCGGGGCGCGACCGACGCCAGCGAAGGGCTGGAGTGGCTCGACCGGCTGACCGCGATCGATCCGGAAATGGTGGTGGTAATGATCACCGCGCATGCCGGCGTGCATGTCGCGGTGGCGGCGATGAAGCGCGGCGCGACGGATTTCGTGCCCAAGCCATGGTCCAACGATCGTCTGCTCGCCACCGTCCGAACCGCTGCCGCGCTTCGCCGCTCCCGCAGCGCAGCGGGGGCGCCGCAGCCGGCGCCCGCGTCCAAATCCCCGTTGCTGGGGCATTCGCCAGCCATGGCGCGGGTCCATTCACTGATCGACCGGGCGGCGCCGACCGATGCCAATGTTCTGGTGCTGGGCCAGAACGGGACAGGCAAGGAAGTGGTCGCGCGCGAACTGCACGCCCGATCGCTACGCGCGACCAAGGTGCTTCAGACGGTGGATCTTGGCGCGATCGCCACCGAGCTGATCGACAGCGAATTATTCGGCCATGTGAAAGGTGCGTTCACCGACGCCAAGGCCGATCGCATCGGGCGCATCCAGGCGGCGGACGGCGGCACATTGTTTCTGGACGAGATCGGTAACCTGCCCCTTCACCTGCAACCCAAGTTGCTGACCGCGCTGGAGCAGCGGCAGGTGACGCCGGTGGGCGCGAACAAGCCGGTGAAGGTGAACATCCGGGTGATCGCCGCCACCAACATGCCGCGCGAGCGGCTGATGGACGAACGGCTGTTCCGCCAGGATCTGCTCTATCGCCTAAATACGGTGGAGATCGCGCTGCCGCCGCTGGCGGAGCGGCCCGAGGACGTGATCGAGCTGACCGAGCATTTCCTCGCCCATTATGCCGCGCGCTACGAGCGCCCCTGCCCGGTGCTGAGCGATGCCGCGCGCGTCGCGCTGATCGCGCATGACTGGCCCGGCAACGTGCGCGCGCTGCGCCATGCGGTGGAGCGCGCGACCATTCTCGCCGCCCGTCCTGTTCTTGAGCCCGAGGATTTCGGCCTGGAAGCGGGCATGCACCGCGCCGTCGCTCATCACCCGAGCAGCCCGCCGCCGGATCTGAACCTGGACCGGGTGGAACGGCGGCTGGTGGAGGAGGCGCTGCGCAAGCACGGCTACAACATCACGCTCGCCGCCGGCGAATTGGGGCTTTCACGGGCGGCTCTCTATCGGCGCATGGAAAAGCATGGGCTTTGACCGGCGCTTCACGCTGGGCCTGATCTTCCGCATATCGGTGCTGCTGCTGGCGCTGATGGCGGTGGTCTGGGCTTTCCGCACGCCGTCGCTGGTGATGGTGCGGGTGGTGACGATCGGCATTTCGATGCTGGCCGCGCTGACGCTGTGGCGGCATGTCGCGCGCACCAATCTGGAACTGGCGCGCTTCCTCGAGGCGGTACGGCTGGGCGATTTCGCCGCGCACTTTCCCGAGGCGGGCGGCGCCGGCTTCGGCACGCTGGGCGCGGCGCTGAATGACACCATCCGGCGCCTGCGCGAACAGCGCGGGCAGACGGATGCCGAGCTGCGGTACAAGGACGCCCTGATCGACGACATGCCGATTGCGCTGCTGACGATCGATGGCGGCCGCGTGGAGCCCGGCAACAAGGCCGCGCGGGCGCTCTTCACCCGGCACAGCGGCGTCAGGGCGGAAGATTACGCCACCTATGGCGCCACTTTCGCTCGGCGCCTGGCCGACGAGGATGCGGCCGGCGAGGAGATGCTGATCCTGAACCTGGACGGGCGTGCCAAGCGAACCCTGGTGCGTCAGGCGACGCTCAATCGCCTGGGCCGGCGGACCCGCGCCGTGGTGGTCCAGCCGGTGCAGGAAACGCTGGATGCCGTGGAAATGGCAGCGCAGACCGACATCATTCGCGTCCTGACGCATGAAATCCTGAACTCGCTGACACCGGTCATGTCACTGGCGCAGACGACTGCGACGCTGCTGTCTGATGAGCATGTCGATGCCGCCCGGATTGCCGACGCGCGCGAGGCCGCCAACACCTTGGCGCGCCGCACGCAGGGCCTCGGTCATTTCATCGACAGTTATCGCGTCGTCGCGCGCGAGCCGACGGTGGTGCAGCACGCGTTTCCGGCGACCGAGTTCGCGGAGGAACATGCCCGGCTGTTCCGCGCCGAATGGCCCGACGTGGCATTGCAGGTGAATGCCGATCCGCTCACCATTCACGGTGACCGGGCGCTGCTGTCGCAATTGCTGCTGAACCTGATG
The DNA here is from genome assembly GCF_900109205.1 of Sphingomonas sp. OV641. Lineage (NCBI taxonomy): Bacteria > Pseudomonadati > Pseudomonadota > Alphaproteobacteria > Sphingomonadales > Sphingomonadaceae > Sphingomonas > Sphingomonas sp. OV641. The sequence continues at coordinate 2,256,533 of NZ_FNZB01000001.1, forward strand.
CGCAACGCCGCGCAGGCCGCCAGCGAGCACCGCCCCGACCCGCAGGTGACGCTGACCATCGCACCAGCCCGCCCGGTATTGATCGAGGTGGCGGACAATGGCCCGGGCGTGCCCGCGAAGCTGCGACAGGAGGTGTTCCTGCCGTTCTTCACCACCCGCGCGAAGGGCACGGGGGTGGGGCTGAACCTCGCGCGACAAATCGCGGTGGCGCATGGCGGCACGCTGGAGGTGCATGATGCGCCCGGAGGCGGCGCGCTGTTTCGCCTGCTCCTGTGATGCGCCTTCGCCCGCTCAGGAGGCACTGAGCGGGCGCCTCACGTCAGCGAAGCCAGGCGAAAGCGCTGGCGAGCCGGGCCGTGCCGCCACCCCGGAATATATCGCCATGCGCGAACACCACGCGCTCGGGTGCAAGCGCCATCATCCTCTCGACCGCCGACCGGACGGAATCGGCACGCATCCGCAGCGCCGATCGCAGGTGAAAGGCGGTGGTGCCCGCCGTTGCGCCCGTGGCCCGCATCACGGCCGCGGTGGCCGGGCGAAGCTTTGCCGGGTCGAGATTCTCTATGAGGTCGGTCAGCACCAGCGTGCGGCTCGGGTGGTGAAAAAACCATGCTTCCTCGAAGCCCCCACCGCCATGGACGATCCCCTGCTCAATGTCCGCATTCCACGCCAGCGGGCCACCCTCGACCAGATCATTGTCGATCCGCACGCCCGATTGCTGGACCTGCGATCGCTGGCGCAACGCCGGTACGGCCCAGGTGGTGGCATCAGGAAAGGCGCGCTGCCAGTCCTTCAGGAACGTCCAATGCGCCAGCGACGGCGCCACCAGGTGGCGGATCGGGCCGAGCGCACCGAGCGCCTTCGCCAGTGCCGGCGTATAACGCGTCGGCGAATGGAGCCACAGGCTGCCGTCCTTGAGGCGGATCACCGTCATGCGGATCGGCAGCTTCATGCCGAAGGCGCTGATCGGGCCACTGTCCACGATCCACAGATCATCGGCCAGCGGCTTGGGCGTGTCGAGCGGATGGTAGCCGATGTCCTCGTCTTCGCTGGCCGCGCCGCGGGCCAGGAACGCGCCGGCCGCGGTCAGGCCGATCGCAGCGACAGCTGCGCCCAGCCGCCAGCCACGGCTGGCGCGCGCGGGAGGCGTTGCTGCCCATTCCCCCGCCTCGGCCGCCGCGATCAGCGGAACGTGATTGCTGGCGGGCGCGAGTGGCGGCGATATGTGGCCGGCCTCCCCGCCGATCTCATTGCGGTGCATGGCGATCAGTTCCTCCCTCAATACGGGCTTCAGCGTCTTGCCGCTGGCATTGCGGGGAAACTCTTTGCTGCGCACCGCGATCCGCACCGGCACCTTGAACGGCGCGAGATGGCGTGCGGCATGGGCGATCAGCTCCGCCTCGCTAACGGCAGCCCCGGGTCGCAACTGCACCAGGGCGCCCACTTCCTCGCCCAGGATGCGGTGCGGCAGGCCGACCACGGCAGCGTCCATCACATCGGGATGGGCGACAAGGATGTCCTCGATCTCCACGCAATAGACGTTCTCGCCGCCGCGGATCAGCATGTCCTTCGCGCGGTCGAGCAGATAGACGAAGCCCTCCTCGTCGATGCGGCAGATGTCGCCGGTATGATACCAGCCGTCGGTGAAGCTCTGGCCCGTTGCGTCGGGATTGTCCCAATAGCCGGCGACGATATTGGGCCCGCGTATCCACAATTCGCCCGCCTGCCCGCGCGGCCGTTCGTTGCCGTCCTCGTCCACGACCTTCACGTCGCATACCGGCACCGGCATGCCGACGCTGTCGGGATGGCGAAGATAATCCTCCGCGCTGTTGGCGATCGACACGGAGGAGGTTTCCGTCGCGCCATAGCCCTGGCTCGGCTTGAACCACGGAAACAGCTCGGCAAATTTCAGCGTTAGTTCGGGTGCGATCGCCGCCCCGCCATAGCCATAGCTGTCGAGGCTGGAGAGATCGCGCTGGGCGAAATCGGGGGATTCCAGTACCTGCCACACCATGGCGGGCACGCCGGTGGTAGAGTTGACCCGCTCGCTCTCGACCAGTTCCAGGAACCTTTCCGGATTCCACTTGTGCATCAGGATCAGCTTGGCACCCGCGATCACCGTCGGGATCAGCATCGAATTGGTGCCGGTCACGTGAAACAGGGGTACCGGCAGCAGGTTCACCCGCTGCGGCGCGTCCGGATCCGGCACCGGCAGGGGATCGCCGCGCCGGATGGTCGCGCGAGCAGCGCCGAAGGTGATCGAAATGACGTTGGTTAGCACATTGCGGTGCGTGCCGAGGGCGCCCTTGGGCCGGCCGGTCGTACCGCTGGTGTAGAGGATGGTCGCGGGATCATCGGTATGGAGCCCGGGATCGGGCATCGGATCGTCGGGCAGATCGGCATAGCGATCGCGCGGGCCGATCAGCGCATCCAGCGGGACCGCCCTGGTCCCATGAGCGTCAGCGGTGCGCACCGAGATGAGGCAGTCGAGCGCCAGACCATCGACATAGGGCGCCAGCCGCTCCAGCCGCTCGCCATCGACGATCGCCACGCGCGCACCGGAATTCTCGATGCCATAGGCCAGTTCGTCTCCGAGCCCCCAGGCGTTCAGCGGCGTCACCACGGCGCCGATCGACATGCCCGCCCAGAAAGCGATTGACCATTCGGGCAGGTTGCGCATGGCCACCACCAGCCGGTCACCCTTGCGCACACCGAAGCGGTCGTGAAGCACCCGGCCAAGCTGACCCGCCGCGCGGAAATGCTCGCCATAGGTCTGGCGCTCGCCCTCGTAGATGATGAACTCGCGCGATCCCCAGCTTCGCGCCAGATCGAACACCTGGCGAAGGTCGTTCATGGCGTTGACATAGGTGCGCAAGGGAACGCCGCGGATCACCTCCTCACGCGTTTCGAACGGCGCGCCGGGCGCGGTCAGGACACGATAGGCTTCGGGCAGGTCAACCGCGGGCCACGGGCGATCGTTCACGATGACAGCAGGCTGCCCATCCATATCCTTATCCTCTCGCTGCGCCGGCTGTGCGGCCTTTGCAAAGATGAGTGTTGGATGATTGCCGCTAGGGCAAGGCCGAATCGGGGAATGGCTCATGCAATAACGGCGGGCGATCGGGGCTCCCCAGCCCGATCATCCCGCCGTTGTGCCACCGGCCGCGCAGCGGCCGGACGGATCAGAAGCGAACGCGCCCCGTGACGCCATAAAGGCGCGGCTGGCCGAGGAAGGCGCCATAGGTGCCGCTCTGCAGCGGCTGATCCACGATCACCTGATAATATTCCGAGTTCGTCAGGTTCTGCGCCCAGACCTCAAGCGACCATGCCTCATTCTCCGGCTCGATGCCGACGCGCGTGTTCAGTACGGCGAACGGCTCCTGGACCTTCAATGGATCGAGATTGGATCCGGTGTTGTAGCGCGACGACCATTTCAGCGAGGCCGAGGCGAGCAGGTTCAGATCAGCCGTGATCGGCTGCTTCGAGGTGAAGCCGCCAGTGACGTTCCACTTGGCCGCATAAGGCAGGCGATTGCCCGACAGGCGGGTGAGGTTCGGCAGCGGCGCAGGGAAGTCACCAAACTTCGTATCGGCGTAAGTGGCGCCGGCGTTCAGCGTAAGGCCCTGAATGCCCGTGTTGAACAGCAGGTCGAGATCCACGCCCTTTGACGTCACCTTGGGAATCGACGTCACCACGAAGCTGACACCGGTATAGGTGTTGAGCTGGAAGTCCTTGTAGGTCTGGTAGAAGCCCGCAAGGTTCGCCAGCAGACGCCGGTTGAACAGGGTCGTTTTCGTGCCGAGCTCGTAGCTTTCGACCTTTTCCGTCGCAAAGGACGTGTCGGGATTGAGCACGCCGGGCGAGAGTCGCGCACGATCAAGGTTGAAGCCGCCCGACTTGAAGCCGTTGGCATAGGCGCCATAGGCCATCACTTCGGGCGAGATGCGATATTGCAGCTTCGCCGATCCGGCCCAGCGGTTCTCCGGCCGTCGCTGTGAGATGGTCGCATCGTTGAAGGCGACATCCGCGGTCGGCGAACAGATCGCGGCGAGCGCGGCGGCCGGCAGGCGACGGGCGATCGCGGCCGCGCAGGCATTCCCCGGCGAGGTATTGGTGTAGTGCGACGTCGCGCGCTTGACCTCATCGGTGTAGCGGATGCCCAGCGTCAGATCGAGACCTTCGGCCAGGGTGAACGTATTGTCGGTGAACACCGCGAACGAGCTGGCACGATGACGGTGATAATCCCGCTGGCCCGTGTTGGCGACGAAGTTGGTGCCCACCGGTAGCCCCGTCAGCGCGGACACGGTGTTCGCGTTGGCGCCGCTCGACAGCAGCAGGCCGAAATAGCGCTCATAGTCCGAACCGAAGAAGGTGTTCTGGCGGCTGATCAGCCGCTCGTCGGCATAGAAGACACCAAGGATCGAGTTCAGCCAGTCGCTGCTGTAGGAAAGCCGGGCTTCCTGCGAGAAGACCTTGAACTGGTTCGAATTGCCTTCGGACTCGCGATACCACAGGTCGGCCGACGAATAGTCCACGTCGACGCCGCTGTTCGAACGATAGAAGCGATACGCGGTGATCGAGGTCAGATTGAAGCTGTCGCTCAGCTCCCAATCCACCTGCGCCGAAACGCCGCGGTCGCGAATGCGGAAGTCGGTCGGGCGATTGGCATAGGTGTTGCGATCGAACGGATCCCTGTTGCGCAGGGTGCCGGCATCTGATGCCAGTGCATCGACGAACGCCCCGGTGGGCCCGGTGATGCTGGGCGCGTTGACGCAGCAATCCTCGTCGCGTTCCGACCAGTCCCCGATCAGTCGCACATCGATCGTGTCGGTCGGGCGGATCAGCAGCTGGGCGCGGATCGTCCAGTTGTTCTCATTGTCGGCCTCCGTGCTGGTGCGCGGGCCAGCGCCGGTGCGCACGTTCCAGAAGCCGTCACGCTCACGCTTCAGCGCGAAGATGCGGCCGGCCACGGTATCGCCGATCAGGCCGCCGGTTGCTGCGCCAGACACCGTCCAGGCGTTGTAATTGCCATAGCTGCCGACGAATTCCGCCGACGGGTTGAAGCTGGGCGCGGCGGTGACGACGTTGATGACGCCCGCCGACATGTTCTTGCCGAACAGGGTTGATTGCGGGCCCTTGAGCACCTCCACCCGTTCCATTTCGCCCAGATCGCCGAAGGCGACGCCGCTGCGCGCACGGTACACACCGTCGACGATCGTGCCCACCGAGCTCTCGAGGCCCGGATTGTCGCCGACCGTGCCGACGCCGCGGATGCGGATCGAGGTTTGTGCCGGGCTGGTGGAGGAAGTGACGTTCAGGCCCGGCGTGATCGTCTGCAAATCCTTCACGTCGCGCACGCCCGCAGCCTCGAGCTGCTGCTGGTTCAGCACCGACACCACGATCGGCACGTCCTGCAGCCGCTGCTCGCGCTTTTGCGCCGTTACGATGATATCGCCGGTTTCAGCCTGCGGGCTACGCTCTTCGGCGGCGGCGCTGGTGGTGGTCGCGACGTCCGTTCCCACCTGCGCTTCCGACGATGGCGTCGCCGATGCGGCGTCTTGGGCAAAGGCTGGGCTGGCGGCCACCATGGCGGCGGCGAGTGCGAATACGGACGCAGTGTTACGCAACATGGTTGTTTCTCCCCTGAGCGGGCGCTGATCACGCCTCTCTTCCCGCCACCGTTCGCTGGTGCGGGTTGCGCTCCTTACAGGGGATTACCGCCCGATTGTAAGCTGCCAATTGTGTTAGGGGGCCCGGCGGCATTCGCCACCCGGCGGCGCGTTCCAGACGTCAGCCGGGCAGCCAGCGGGGGCCGCTGCTCGCCTGATCGTCCAGCGCGATCGGCGACGGGAGATGGATGAATTCCACCTGCATTCCCCAGGGCGCAACGCCAAACCAGCAGCGGTTGCCAGGCCCCTTCTCCTTGCCGCCAAGCTCGATCGGCCCTTCGCGCATCGTCCCTCCGGCATCGCGGAAGCGCGCCGCGGCTTCCTCCAGATCGTCGACGTACAGTGCGAAATGGTGGATCCCCATGTGACTCGGGGCATCGGCCGTGGCGCCATGCCCGCCCTCCACCTCGAACAATTCCACGTTCGCGCCGTCAGCGATCCGCATCATCCGCATGGCGATGATGCGCGTGCCCGGCTCCAGGCCGTTCTTGTCGCACATCTCGTCGCCCTCCTGCGACTTGCCGCCCTTCTCGATCAGCGCGTAAAGCGTCTTTGCGCCGAACGCCTGCTGGAAGAACCGCTCCGCCGCCTCGATCCCTGGCACCGTGATGCCGACATGTTCGATGCCCTTGATCACACCCACGTCCGTCTCCTGTATCGGCAAGAGAACGGCGCCGTGCCTGAGCGGTTGCGTAACCGTGGACGGTATGGCTTGAGCGGCGGGAAAAAGCGCATATATACTGATCGTTATGGAATCGACCGCTGCACCGTCCCTGAAGGGCCGTCCGCGTGAGTTCTGCGTTGACGAGGCGCTGAGCAAGGCGCTGGGCGTGTTCTGGGCAAAGGGTTATGAGGGGGCCTCCATGGCCGACCTCACTGACGCCATGGGCATCACCAAGCCGAGCCTTTATGCCGCGTTCGGCAACAAGGAAGCCTTGTTTCACAAGGCGCTCGATCTCTACGAGGCAGAAAAGCTCGCTTATACCCGCGAGGCGCTGAAGCAGCCCACGGCAAGGGCGGTGGCGGAGCATTTCATGCGCGGCGCGATCGAGGCGCAGACCAGCACCTGCGATCCCAAGGGATGCCTTGGCGTGATCAGCGCCACTGCCTGCGGCGCCGAAGCGGAATCGATCAAGGCCGATGTGATTGCCCGCCGCGCCTCATCGCAGGAGGCGCTGATCGAGCGCTTCCGCCAGGCGAAGCGCGATGGCGACCTGCCCGATCATGTCGAGCCTGAAAGCCTGACGCTGTACCTTTACGCCATCCTGCAGGGCATGGGCGTGCAGTCCGGGTCCGGCGCCTCACGCGAGGAGCTGGAACGTGTCGTGGAGACCAGCCTCATGATGTGGCCCACCGCCTGAGCGGTGGACCCGTGAGGCTGGGTCGACCCTGCCCACGCTGTGTTGGCCGATCTTTTCAATAGGCCGGCGGATCGCTGGCGGGAAAGGATTCGTCCAGCGCCTCGTCCACGCGGGACCAGCGCGCTGGCGGATCCCTGACTTCCTCCGGCCCGGCGTTGCGCACCTGAACGAAGCTCCCCTTCTCGCCCGGCAGACGCGTCAGTGCCGCCGGTGCAATATGGGCGTTGGAAGGCGCGGTCATCGCGCGGCGCGATCGACCTCGTCCGACGATATATCCGACGCCCAGCGCCACCACGAACCACGGCCAGGGCGACGGCGCGGCAGGCGGCGTTGGCGTTGCCGCGTTGGGATAGATCCGCGGCAGATCGGCATGGATCGGCTTCAGATCCGCTGGAATTGGAACGGCCTCCATGGGCGGCGGCGACAAAGCGGCGCGGACCGGCATTGGATCGGGCGGTGTGGCTTGAGCCGCCGCGGGATTGCCGGCCGTCTCATTATGCCGCGGGGGCGTCACGGCGCCATTGGATTCGGCAAAGGCGACGCCTGATTCCTCCTCCACCACGATCGTCGGCTGATCGGGGGGCGTCACCTCGCGCCGGTATTTGGTGTCGAGGCCCTCCGCAGCGCCTTCGCCGCGCAAGCCATTGTCCGCCGGTGCCTGATTGTTGGCGGGATCCGCCATGCCGTAAACGCGGGTATCCGGGTCTGCCATCAGCTTATCCTCTTCATCCTGTCTGACAAACCGATGGCGAGCCCGTGCGATCCCGATCGGCACACATGCGAAAGGGACGCGCGACGCCACGCCACGCCCGTGCGCCTGCGCGGCAGCATCGGGGCGACCGTAAAGGGATCAAGGTCTGGCAGACTAACGCAGCGGCCAGGTCCACATGACGAGCGGCGTCCCGACCAGCACGATCAGCAACGACAAGGGCGCGCCCAGCCGCGCATAGTCGCCGAACCGATAGCCCCCCGGGCCAAGCACCAGCGTGTTGCACTGATGGCCGATGGGCGTCAGGAAATCGCAACCCGCGCCGATCGCCGTCGCAATCAGAAATGCCTCGGGGCGATAGCCCAGGTCGTTGGCAAAAACGGCGGCGATCGGCGCCATCACCAGCACGGTGGCGGCATTGTTGAGGAACGGCGTCACCGCCATCGCCGCCACCATGATCAGCGCCACCGCGCCCCAGGCCGGCAGGCTGGTGGCCAGATCCGCCAATCCCGTGGCGATCAGGTCCGACGCGCCGGTGGTCCGCAGCGAATCACTCACCGGGATCAGCGCGCCGAGCATGATCAGGATCGGCCATTCGATCGCCTGATAGGCCTCTCGCGTCGGCAGCGCGCCGGTCGCCACGACGATCCCCGCCGCCGCGAAGAAGGCCACCGCCACCGGCACCAGCTCCAGCGCGGTGGCGGTCATGGCGGCGGCCAGCACGATCAGCGGCAGCCAGCTGCGTCCGCTGCTGCCCAGGCGCAAGGTGCGCTCGGCGAGCGGGAGCACGCCCAGATCCTGCAGCCGGTCCGGAATGCGCGCGAGCGAGCCCTGCAGGACGATCACGTCGCCCGCCGCCAGCTTCGTCTGCCCCAGCCGGCGCGCCAGCCGCTCGCCCGCCCGTGACAGGGCGATCAGGTTCACGCCATAGCGGGACTGCATCCGCAGCCGTTCGGCGGTCTGGCCGACGAGCATCGAATTCGCGCCGATCACGCCTTCGATCACGCCGATTTCGTCGCCCTCCTCCTCGCCGGTGAGTTCGCGATGCTCGCCCTCCAGCATCAGGCTGTCGCTGGCGATGACGCGTTCCAGCGCGTCGGGCTCGCCCGCCATGATCAGGATATCGCCCTCGCGAAGCTCGACATGGCGCGCCGGCACCGTGCGCATCCCGGCGCGCAGCAGATTGGTGATGGCCACGTCGCGATCATGCCGTTGCAGGAAATCGCCAACGGTCTCGCCGATCGCCGGCGATCCTTCGGGAATGCACGCCTCGGTCACATAGCCGCTGATATCCAGCGCATCGCCCATGGTGGCGGTCGCGCGCCGATCGCGCGGCAGCAGGCGATAACCGAAGCGCAGGAAGATCATCCCGACGATCAGCAGGCCAAGGCCGGTCGGCAGGTAATCGAACATGCTGAACGGCTGCCCGGTCATGTCCTGCCGCACACGGCTGACGATGATGTTGGGCGACGTGCCGACCAGCGTCATCAGCCCCCCGAGCAGCGAGGCGAAGGACATGGGCATCAGGAAGACGGACGGGCTGGTCTCGTTCTTCTTGGCCATCTGGAACGCGGCCGGCATCAGCATAGCCAGCGCCCCCACGTTCTTCACCAAAGCGGAGGCGACGCCCACCGACGCGGTCAGCAGCACGAGCTGAGAGCGGACCCGCTTGATCCGGCGCGATACCAGCGCGAGCGCGCGTTCGATCAGCCCCGAACGCTGCATCGCCGCCGACATCACCAGTGCCGATCCGACGATGATCACGATATCGTCCGAAAAACCTGAAAAGGCGTCCTCCGGCTTGACGATGCCTACCGCGAGCGCCGCCAGCAGCGCGAGGATCGCCGTCACGTCATAGCGGAAACGCCCCCAGATGAAGAAAGCCATCATGCCGGTGAGGACGGCCACCGACAGCCATTGCGGGGTCGTCATGCCCCCCGCCCTTCGGTCCCTGCCCTCACCACCTGTCGCTGCCGCGCAAACGCCGATTTCCCCGTCATGCCGCCGTAACGCGCCATGCGGGGAAAGGGACCATGAAAATCAGATCGTTGCCGCTTCGGGGCAACAAAGGAGACCGGAGGGCGCCCATGGCTGCAAGCGCCCCCCGGTCAAGCGAGCTTCAGCCTAGAACTGATAGCCAAAGCCCGCATTCGCACCGCCGTAACCCTGGCTGTCGATGGTGGCGCCGACGCGGAAGATCGAATGGCCATCGTTCAGGAAGGTGGATGCGCCGATCGCCAGTGCCGATTGACCGCGATAGGTGCCGCCGCCAACCGCCACCATCGATCGGCCCGGCTCGTTCGCCTGCGGCAGGCCCGCCGCCGCCAGCGCCGAAGAGGTTCCCGCGCTGAGATCGCGGCGAACCTCACGCAGGTTGAAATCCATCGATGACAGCGCCTGATTCAGCCGGGTGTCGGTATAAGCATTCGCCTGGTTCACCGCGGTCTGAAGCCCGCTTTGCAACTGGCCCACGTTGACCGCGTCGGTGGCAGACGTGCCCGCCGCCACGTTGCGCAATACCACCGCGCTGCCCGTGGTGTTGAACGTCACCGATGTACGCCCCTGATCATATTGCACCGAATTGGCGCCCAGCGTCGCGGCCTGCTGCGCCACCTGATTGGTGGCATAAAGCTGGCCACCATTCACCGCCTGCGTCGATCCGGCCGCCACCGTGCCAGCGGCCACATTGTTCAGCGCCACCGCCGCGGCGGGATCTGCCCCCGCCAGCGTGATGCTGTTGGTTCGCGCGCCGGCCGCGTCGCGATCATATTGGACGCTATTTGACGCCTGGGTCGAAACGGCGAAGAGTTGCTGGCCGTTCACCGCGTCCGTCGAGGTGGCGGAAACGGCGCCCCCGGCAATGTTGTGGAGCGCGACGGGCGCAAGCGTGTCGGCGCCCACCAACGTCACGTCGTTGGTCAGCGTCCCGCCGTTCGGCGCGGTCGGATTGTCGGGATTGCTATATTGCACGGGGCTGACGGTGCTGCCGACAACCAGGTTGCTGAAATTGGTGATCGCCGTGGTGTTGGCGCTCACCTGCGCGTTGGTGCTGGCGAGCTGATCGCCGTTCACCGCATCCGTCGACCCCGCCACCACTGCGCCGGCCCGCACGTTGCGCAGGCCCACCGCGCCGCCGCTGGCGCCCACCAGCGTCGCGTCGTCCGTCACGGCGCCGCCATTGGGCGTCGTCGGCGCGGCCGCATCGGCATAGCGGAGCGGCTGATTGGCGAGGCCAGCGCTGATATTGGCGATCTGGGTAGTGTTCGCGTCCACCTGAGTCGTCAGATTCGTGATCGCACCGGTGTTGCCGGCGACCGCCTGGTTCGTGGCGAACAGTTGGTCGCCGTTTACCGCGTCGGTCGATCCGGCGGCCAGCGTTCCCGCCCGCAGATTGTGCAACCCGACGGGCCCGCCGCTTGCCCCGGCGAGGGTGGCGTCATCGGTGACCGTTCCGTCGTTCGGCACCGTGGGGCTGCCGGGCGAGGAGTAGCGGACGGCTCCCGCCGATCCGTTGCCCAGCGTGGCGATGGCGGCGGTATTGGCCGCGACCTGTGCATTGGTGGCAAACAACTGACTGCCATTCACCGCTTCGCCCGACGTGGCCGTGAGCGCGCCGGGGGCAACGTTGGCAAGGACGGTGCCAGCGCCGCCCGCCAGCGTCACCCGGTCGCGGGCGGCGCTGTCATATTGCACCGCGACGCTGCCCAACGCCCCCAGCTGGGCCGAAACGCCGTCCACCTGCCCGACTGTTGCGGCGTCCGTGGGCGCGGTGCCCGGTGCGACGTTGGTCAGCTGGCGCTCTGCGCCCGGCGCGCCGATCGACACTTCGCCGGCGGAATTCTGCAGGCCGGTCAGCCCCGTCGCCGTGTAGCCGGCCAGGGCACCTCGCGTCGCCGTGGTGCCGGCGCCAAGCGCAACGCTGTTCGCCGCCGTCACGCTGCTGTTGGTGCCAAGCGCGATACTGCCGGTCGCCCCAGCTTCGGACCGGGCATTGTTGCCAAAGGCGATGGCATTGATGTCGCTGGCAAATGCCGCCGCGCCATCGGCGCCCAGGCCAGTGATCTGGTTGCCGCCGATCGCGACGCCCGCGGGCGTATCGAGCGTGATCGAATCGGAAGTCAGCCGGCATTGGTCGGTCGGGCCGACGATGGTGCCGTCGGTTGCAAGCGCCTGGAGCGTGATGGGAGCCCCGCTCGCCGCCTGGGCCAGCAACCCGGTCGCGTTCAGGCTGAGATCGGGCAGCAACACGCCAAGCACCGGAAGATCGAGAATGCTGTTCACCGTGGTCTCGATCGGCGTCGCGATGCCGGTGATCACCGGTGACAAAATGTCGGTCACTGCTGATCGCGGCAGGCTGACGTTCGAACAGGCGCTCACCACCCGTTGCTGCGCCTCGGCCTGCTCCGCAAGCGTCATCGCCAGCAGAATGGGTGCGCTCAGCACGGTACGGGTCAAAAGCCGCGCTACAATGTTGGAGCGCGGATGTTTCTTGCCAGCCATGTCATCCTCCTGTTTTGACCGGCGGTTCACGCCGGACGACGGAGAATGGTGGAGAGCGCTCAACGCGCTGTTACATAGGCATGTACATATTTCGCGCGGCGAACTGCCTCACGTGAAGCGCGAAAAAGCACAGAAGCGGGGCACAATGCTGCAATCTGGCATGTAGACGCTGTAATATACTTCAATTCGTGGGGCGCCGGTCATCGTGACAAGTGGATCCGCCTCTCACAGGACGACAGATGCAGCCTCTTTATCGCCCAGGTTTTGCACCGCACGGCCACCAACGCGTTTAATCCTGAGTTCGTCGGAGTACGCGCCCGAGGACACGCTCTCCGACAAGCTCAAAACGACGCCGGTGGTCGATATCGGTAGTGGCCAGCGTCACTCGGCCGCGCGCGCCTGCTCCTTCGGATAGGTCGGACGGCCGATCCCCACGTGATAGAAGCCCGCGCGCTCCGCCTCATCGGCATGGTAGACGTTGCGCAGGTCGACCAGCACCGGCGCCGCCATTCGCTCGCGCAGACGCGCCAGATCAAGCGCGCGGAACTGGTTCCACTCCGTCACGAGCACCACGGCGGATGCCCCCTCGGCAACGGCATAGGCGTTGTCGACATAGGTCACGTCCGGCAGCATGGTGCGCGCCGCATCCATCCCCTCCGGATCGAAGGCGCGGATCCGCGCCCCCGCGCTGATCAGCCCCTGCACGATGTCGATCGACGGCGCGTCGCGCATGTCATCGGTGTTGGGCTTGAACGTCAGGCCAAGCAGGCCGATCGTCCGCCCGTGCACGCTGCCGCCGACGGCGGCGATCACGCGCGCCGCCATCGCCTTTTTGCGCTCATCGTTGATCGCGGCGGTGGTCTCGATCAGCCGCACCGGCGAACCGAAGCTCTGCGCCGTCTTCACGAGGGCCATCGTGTCCTTGGGAAAACAGGAGCCGCCGTAACCCGGGCCGGCGTGGAGGAACTTGGTGCCGATCCGATTGTCCAGCCCGATGCCGCGGCTGACATCCTGCACGTCCGCACGCACTGCCTCACACAGGTCGGCGATCTCGTTGATGAAGGTGATCTTCATCGCGAGAAAGGCATTGGCGGCATATTTGATCAGTTCGCTGGTGCGCCGCGCCGTGAACAGCACGGGCGAGCGATTGAGGTAAAGCGGGCGATACACTTCTTCCAGCACCTGGCGGGCACTTTCGTCTTCCACCCCGACGACGATCCGGTCCGGGCGCTTGAAATCCTCGATCGCCGCGCCCTCGCGAAGGAATTCTGGATTGGACGCAACGGCGAACTGCGCGCCCGGATTTACCTCGCGGATCAGGCGTTCCACCTCGTCTCCCGTTCCGACCGGCACTGTCGATTTGGTGACCACGACGGTGAAGCCGCGCAGCGCGGCGCCGATTTCCCGCGCCGCGGCATAGACATATGACAAGTCGGCATGGCCGTCGCCGCGCCGCGCCGGCGTGCCGACGCCGATGAACACCACGTCGGCATCGCCGACCGGGCCGGTGAGGTCGGTGGTGAAGGACAGACGGCCCTCCGCCACGTTGGTCGCAACAAGCTGCTCCAGCCCCGGCTCGTAGATCGGCACCCCCCCGCTCTTGAGCAGCGCGATCTTGCCCTCATCCTTGTCGACGCACACCACGTCATGCCCAAAATCCGCGAAACAGGCCCCAGACACCAGGCCGACATAACCGGTGCCGATCATTACGATGCGCATTCCTGCTTTCCCCCTGTCGAACGTGACCACGGCCGATTGATCCGCGCGGCGCAGCGCGCGTGCATGCCGCAGGCCGGGCCACCCGATGCCGGCCGGTGGTGGTTCTAGCAGGGTCAGATTTGCAGTTCGGCTTCGGTGAAATGCGTAGGTTGTTACGTGTCCGCAGCGATCGAGGTGCGAGAAGAGAGCTGCTGCGTGCGCGTTTGGGTCAGCGGGATTGGTTCTGGTGCGAGCGGGTTTCCCCATTGTGGCCGAAATCAGCCGAGAAGGCGATGCGCAATGCCTCCGACAGGCTGCGCACGCCCAGCTTCGACATCAGATTGGCGCGGTGGATCTCCACCGTGCGCGGGCTGATATCGAGGTCGTAGGCGATATATTTGTTCGGCAGCCCGCGGGTCAGGCCGCCAAGCACATCGCGTTCCCGCTCGCTGAGCCGCGCGATCAGGCGCCGCGCCTGTTCCTCGCGCGCTGCAGCGGTGGACACATCGGCCAACCGGTCAAACCCCTCGCTCAAGGCGTCGATCAGCGCCTCGCGCTCGGGCGGCTTTTCCAGAAACGTCAGCGCCCCGGCGCGCATCGCCTTCACCGCCACCGTGATATCGCCATGCCCCGTCAGGACGATCACGGGCAGGTTGACGCTGGCCTGCTTCAGCTGCTGCTGCACCTCCAGGCCGCTCATGTCCGGCATGCGGATGTCGAGCAGCACGCATCCGGGATCAATCCGCGCCACCGCATCGACAAGGGCGGTGGCACTCCGCCAGCTGCGCACGGCATAGCCCTCCGCCTCCAGCATGAAGGCGGTGGCAGCCCGGACTTCCTCCTCGTCATCGACGAGGTGAACCAACTTATTCTCCATGCCCATACCCCACTTTACGGCACAAGGTGAAACGGAAGCTGGCGCCGCCGCCCGGCGCGGCACCAGCCCAGATACGGCCGCCATGCGCCTCGATAATGGTTCGGCAGATCGACAGGCCCACGCCCAAACCGTTCCGCTTCGTGCTGACGAAGGCGTCGAACAATTGCTCGGCCATGCCCGGCTGGAAGCCGGCGCCGCAATCGTCGATGCTCACCTCCACTTCCTCCGGCCGCACCGCGACGTGAACGGTGATGAGCCGGGCGTCGCCGTGGCGGATCGCCTCCACCGCGTTGCGCACGAGGTTGACGACCACCTGCTGGATCTGCACGCGATCGGCGAAGATCTCGGCCGGCGGCCCCGGCTGGAAATCCAGCGTGACCTGCGCTTCCTTGACCACGCCCGTCACCAGCGAAAGGCCGCTGGCGATCACCTCATTGGCCTGTTCCACCGCCAGCAGGGTTTCGCCGCGCGACACGAACTCGCGCAAATGGCTGATGAAGCGCCCCGCCCGCACCGCCTCCTTCGCCGCGGCGGCAAGCCCGACATCGATGCGCGGGTCGTGCGGCTCCCCGGAACGTGCCAGCAGGCGACGGCACCCTTCGATGTAGCTCGCCATGGCGGTCATCGGCTGGTTGAGCTCATGCGCCAGGGTGGAGGCCATGGTGCCCATCGCCGTCAGCCGGGCGCCGTGCAGCACTTCCATCTGAAGCGATTCCACCATCGCGCGCGTCTTTTCCTGCTCCGTCAGGTCGCGCACGAACACGGTGTAGAGCCGGCGCGAACCGGCCGAGGCGGTGCCGATGGTGAGTTGCGCGGGAAAGGAGCTTTCATCCACTCGTTGCGCAAAGACGCGGCGGGTGGTGGCCTGCAGTTCCGGCGCGTGCTCCGCCGCATTGGTGAAGAACATCGCCACGTCGGCATGCCATTGTTCGCACCACAGCATCGACGCATGCTGGTTGATGACGTCCTTTTCGTCATAGCCGAACATCTGCTCCGCCGCCGGGCTGAACAGCTGGATGTGACCCTGATCGTCCAGCAGGATGGTCGCGTCCGGCACGGCGGCCAGGATGAAGCGGAGCTGGTTTTCCCGCAGGCGAACGGCCTGTTCGATCTGCAGCTCCACCGTGATGTTGCGGATCACGACGCCAAAGCCGCGGTGATTGCCTTCCGCATCGCCAATCGAGGTGATCGTCAGCTGGCCAGGAAAGCGGCTGCCGTCGCGCCGCTGGCATTCGCCGGTCTTCTCGTAGCGGCCCGCCTCGCGCGCCCGCGTCAGCCAGACCTGCGCGGCATGGGCATTGGCGCCGGGCGCGAACAGCGAAAGATCGCGGCCGATCGCCTCCCCGTCACGCCACCCCAGCACGTGCGCAGCGCCCTGATTCCAGTGAACGATATGCCCGCCCGGATCGAGCATGCAGATGGCGCAATCCGCCGCACTGTCCAGCAGCAGCTCGAGCTCCAGCGCGGCGCGAGTCAGGCGATTGGCCTCATTCTCCGCCTCGCCCCGTTGCAGGATCGCCCGGATCCCCACCAGGCCAAGCGCGACGGAGCACAACAGCAGCAGCGTCAGCGGCGCGCCCTCGCGGCTGACATCCTGCCATTCGCGCAGAAACGCGGCGTTGATGGCAAAGGACGTCAGGACGGTCAGCAGCGCCAGCCGCACCCCGCCGAGCCACCAGGCAAGCAGCCCCGCGGCGATATAGACGAGGTAGTAGAGGTTCTGCGGGAGGAACGGCTCGAGCAACAGCCGCCCCGCCGTCGCCACCAGGAGCAGCCCGACGACGCCTACCATGCGCCAGGTCATCAGCGTATCGGTAAGCAGGTTGCGCATTTCACCGACCAGCCCGGTTGGCGGAAAAGACGGCAGCCACGAACGCAGCGTTTCACGCCGGAACGATGATGACAGCGCCGAACTGCGCACCGAAGCCCGCGGCCCCGCCTTGCCAAGCAAGCTCAGCATAAGCCCTCCTCCTTCGCCGAAATGCGCACGACGAACCGTGATGCGCTTCCGACGGCCGGAGCAAAGCCCGGCAAGACCCTGTAACTGGCGCGACCTTTTTTCTGCTCTCTACCTAGCTGAACTTACATATATTTCAAGAAGTAGGTTCATATCAAAGGTATTACACGCGCTCCATTGCGAACTCCGGCGGATGCTGGCGCTCGGCGTAGGACGTTATTAAGCACTTGCGCGTTTTATATTGTTGCTTGCTGCCTTTGGAGTGAGAGCCGGATCCGCTGACCTGCTTCATGGCTGCGATTGAGTTCTTCACCCGAGATCGCCAGATCAGCGATGTAAAACTTGTATAAACGGGGACAGGAGCAGCACTCGCGCAGCCCGCCACGACATTACTGTTCGTGTCTCCGAACTGTTCAGTGTGATCGACCGCAGCAAGCAGCAGTCATACCAGCCCTTTGTTGATCGTTGGATTAACAGATACAGTAGCGATCCCCGTTTGGTGCCCCTGCACAACATGCCATAGACCTCAGCACGATATGGTAACGGCGGCTACGCGTAACACTATACGTAATTGCCGCAATGGACAGCATCGAACGATGTTGTAGCATCCAAAACGAATAGAGCTTTATTATCCATCCGGGAGCGACAATGAAGATCAGCGTCGTCATTCCCACGCATCGCCGATCAGAGCTTTTGTCGCGCGCGATCAGCAGTGTGACCGCACAGGTTCGTCCCGCAGACGAAATCATCATCGTGGATGACGCAGACGATTCGGCCAGCCGAATGGTGGTGGAGCAAGCAGCGGCAACCGGTTCGGTGCCGATCCGCTATGTCCGCAACACCAGCTCGCCGGGCGCGTGCGGGTCTCGCAATCTCGGAGCCTTTGTCAGCACCGGCGACTGGGTGGCGTTCCTCGACGATGATGACGACTGGACGCCTGACTTCCTGGAGCAGCTTGCCCGGCCGGCAAGCGCGGGCACGCCGCTCGTCCTGTCCGGCCTGGTGCGGCACGAGGCGGGCCACGCGCCCGTCGTGAGGGCCAGCCCGGAAGGGCTCACCGCCGCCACCGTGCTGGCGCACCGCAGCTCGATGACAGGCAGCAATTTCCTGATCCGGTCGGATCTGTTCTGCGCAGTGCGCGGCTTCGATCCGTACATGACCGTGTTCAACGATTGGGACTTGTTCATCCGCCTGATCAAACATGGCGCCAGCTATGCGGTGGTGCCGCTGCCGCTCGCGCACTGGCGCGAACATCCCGGGGAGCGCATTGCAACGCCGTCGCTGCGCCGGGCCGACGGCCTCTCGCGGTTCCTCGCCCGGCACGGCTGCGGTCTTCCCCATGCGATGCGGCGCGAATTGCGCACGACGATGCTCGGCATCCGCCGCGCTCATGTTGACGCCAGGTGGCGTTATCTCGAGCTCAGCGTCGCGCTGGCGCTGGCGCATGGCCCGCGTGAATCGCTTTCCCGGCTGCGCGGCAGGCGCGCCGCCCTCGCCTGAACGCGCAGCACCGGTTCGCTCAGGCGCCATGCTCCGCGGCAGGGCGCAGGCCGGTCCGGCCCATGGTGCTGCGTGCCAATATCCATAGCCGCCACAGCCCCGCCCGCCCCTCCGCCGTCGCCGCCTGTCCCAGCGTCGCGAGAAGGTAGGAGAGCGCGATGGCCACGCCGAGCAGCGATAGCGGATCCAGCGTGTCGCGCAGCGCCAGCACCGCGATCACGCACAGGCCCGCGCCCAGCAGCGTGGGCAGCAGAACGGCATAGAGATCCCGCGCGGCAACCGGCGTGCCGCGCGTCGCCATGCGGTACAGCACGGGGATCCGCAGCACCTCGGACACCGCATAAGCAGCGGCGACGCCGGTTGCTCCCCACGGCAGGCCGACGACAAAGCTCGTCACCGTCAGAACCGCCGATATCACGCCCCAGCGCACCATGGAGCGGGTGCGCCCACAACTGATGAAGAGCCAGCCCGTCGCGTTCGACACTGGTTGGATCGCGGCCGTCAGCGACAGCCAGGCAAAGATCGGGCCGGCGTCCCGCCATTGCTCGCCCAGCAGCAGCACGATCACGGTGGTGCTGCACACCGACAGGGCGACCGCGCCGGGAACGATCACCATGACCAGCGCACGAACCGCCAGCAGGTACATGCCGCGATACGCCTCCGGTCGGTCCAGCGCCCGGCTCAGCGTGGGAAGCATGATCTTGCCGAGTGGTTGGTTGATCGTCTGCAGCGGCATGAGCATCAGGCGATAGCTGCGGTCGTACAGGCCCAGCTCCCCTGCCCCCCAACGCTTGGCGATCAGCAGATTGTCGAGGTTCCGGCAGACGAAGTTCAGGAGGTTGAAGCCGGTGATGTCCACGCCCATCGCCAGCATGGACCGCGTCGCCCGCAGATCGAGCCGGTGCAGGGAGGGACGCCACCGTTCGTACCACCAGGCAAGGGCGCTTCCGGCCGCGACCCCGGCGAGCATGCCGAAGAACAGCGCCCAGTAAGTGCGCAGCCACCATGCGAGCGCGATGGTGGCGGCCAGCTGGGTGACGGCATTTACCGTTTCCACCGCGCTCAACGCACCAAAGCGCATGTGACGGTTGAGCAGGGCCAGATGCTGGGAGGCGATGCCGGTGGCGATTACGGTGAGGCCGCTTGCCGCCATGAGGCCAATCGCCCGATCATCCTCGTAGAACAGTCCGACGAGCGGCGCGATGAGGATGAACAGGGCGGCGATGATGATCGTCGCGATGATGTTCAGCCAGAAGGTGCCGTTGATCTCCTGCGCCGAAATCGTGCGGCGCTGGATGATCGCTTGGTTCAGCCCCAGGTTCTGGAAGATCAGGATGAACCCCATCACCGGCGCGACCATCGCCATCACGCCATAGTCGGCGGGGGTGAGCAGCCGGGCGACAAAGATGCTGGACGCGAAACTGGTCACGATCCGCACTGCCTGCGATGCCCCGAGCACCGCGGCGCCACGCGCGGCGGCTCGGCCGGCCGGTGCCTCAGCCATGTCCGGGTGCCCAAGGGCGTGCGCCGGCAAGGATGATCGGTTCTCGCAATGTCACGTCCTGCGGCGAACCCCAGGCCTCCCGCGCGTCCAAGGCCCCGCTATCGTCATTCACGCTGCGCCGCGCTTGGGCGTAGCAGAAGCCGTAGCAGGCCCACATCAGCGCCGCCGTCTTGATCGACAGCAGGGCATTGCTGATCGGCAGGCATAATACGACGAAGAGCATGAAACCGTGCTTGCAGATGCGCCCCGCCCGATCATCGCCCAGGCTCGTCAGCGTCAGCACCAGCCACAATCCGATTGCCACGAACACCGATTGGCGCACGATGAAATAGGCAAGGCCCGCATCCTCCATGCCCACGCGCTTTTCACTGACACCCAGCAGGTGGGTGATGTCCAGCCGGCCGAATGCTTCCAAGGCATAACGCAACCGCCCCGCAAATGTATCGCCGGTCTCCGTCAGAAGGCCAAGCTGCGCCGCAATGACCAACGCCAGGATGCAAACCGGCAGATACAGCACGCTGAAGCGCTCGGGCAGGTGCCGCGCGATCGGCAGGAATGCCAGCAGGAGCAGGCAGACGCTGAGCGACAGCCGCCCGTCGCAGATGACCAGCAGCATCAGCGTGGATACGATCAGCCCGATCCGCAGGAGGTTGGACAGGCGCGACCACAGCATGGCGGTGGCTATGGCAACGACAACCGCCCAATTGCCCAGTGAGACCGGCTCCAGGAACAAGGATGATCCGCGATGGAGGCCGGACCCGGCCAGCAGCAACCGGCCCTGCGGCCGCTCCGAACTGATGAACAGGTCGCCGCCGGCCCAGAAATCCGCTTCCGAAAATCCGCGGGTGTTCATGTAGTAATTGGCGATGCGGAAGGTAGCGCCGAAATGCTCCGGGTTCGCCACTTCCCAGATGCCGGCAGCCAGCACCAGCGCCTGCACCGTCACGATCGTCACGATCAGGGTTCGGGGGCTGAGGCGGGTGCCGAGCAGGATGAAGGCCGGCACCAGCAGCACGTCGCCCAGGCTCTTGGCATCGAATTGCGACCGTATGGCCCCCGTAAGTACAGACGCTGCGACGAGCGCCAGCACCACGGCGATCCAGCGGTAGGGCGGCGCCTCCGGCTGGGCCATGCCAAGGATCAGGGCGCCTGCCACGATCGCCCCCTGCACCGATGCCACCAGCCCGGCGCTGAGCGGAAGCCCATATGCGCCGCCCAGGGCCAGCACCGGATTGAACAGCACGGTGGCGGCGAGCAGCACCGCACAGCTGATCTGGATCACGCCGCGATCATGCGCGGTCGCCTCAACCATGGATCTCCTCCATCAGGTGCCGGGCGACCTCGCTCCAGTCGCCGATCGGCTGCGGGCGGCGCGCCGCCGCGGCCGCGAGCAGCACGGCAGGCGCGAGGCTTTCGGGCTGATCGGGATCATAGCCGAAGCGCAAGGGGCTGCCGTCCAGTGCGAAGCGTGGGCAGACGGCGGGAAGGCCAAGTGCCCCATATTGCAGGAGCTTGAGACTGCTATCCGCCAGATATTCCGCGGCCGGGCCAAGGCGATACGGGGCCAGGCCGACATCGGCATGTTGCAGATACGGCAGCGTCTGGGCGAACGGCATCTCGCCGTATTGGCGCACATTGGGGCCGAATTGCCCGGCAGGCGTGCCGATCAGGTGAAATGTCCATTGCGGCAGCGCGTCGGCCGCTTGCCGCACCGCCTCTGCATCGAAGAGCATCGAGCCGACCGACACCACATTGTTCGCCGTGTCATAGGGGTTGGGCGTCGGCGCCTCGATCTGCTGCCGGTCCACGCCGTGCCGCACCAGCAGCTTGCGCGCGGGGAAATGCTGGAAGTGGGGCAACATGCCCCGCGCAACCACCACCACCAGGTCCACCTGTGCCGCGTCGCGATCAAGGATGCGCTGGACACGGGGGTGCACGCCGGCCGTGTCGAGGAGATCCGCCGCCCGATAGACGATGCGCGCGTGCGGCGCCTGCGTGCGCAATCGGCGGATCAGCACGGGCGCGATACCGGATTCGACGATGATCGTATCCGCGGCCGCCGCCGCCGCGTCGAGATCGCGGCCGGGAAGATGCGACCACAAGTCGTAGAGCCAACCGGTGTGGCCGCTGATCAGCGGCAGATCCACGGCATGCCAGGGCGTCTTCCACAACAGCGCGCGAACCCCGTCGCGCTCCTCCCACCGGTTCGCCCGGTCGGCAAAGGCGCAGCGGCGGTCCTTGCGCAGGTGCGACAGCCAGCTGAAGCCCACCGACACGAAGCTTACGTCATGCCCCTGCGCCGCCATCGCCTGCGCCAGGAAGTGGATGCTGGCGCGACGACCGGTGCGATAATCGTGGCGCGATACGATCAGCACCCGCCGCGCGCCGCCCGCCGGACCAGCCCCAGCCCCAGCCCTAGCCCGAGCCCTAGCCGCAGCCGCCCCAGCCGCCGCAGCCACAACCGACGCCGGGTCGACGCAGCCGTCGGGATCGGTCGCCATGATCACGCCCCGCCGGCAGCGGCGCTGGCGGGCGGACGTTCGGGCATGCGCCAGTGGCGCGGGTCGACATGGTGCACGCCGGCCGCCGCTTCGCGCACCAGCCCCGCCAGGAAGCGGATGTTGCCGATCGTATAGCGCCGGAGCAGGCGCCGCGGATCACTCAGTGCCCGGTGCACCCATTCCAGCCGCGCCGCGCGCACCCATTCCGGCGCGCGCTGGGTCGCCTCCGCGGTAAAGTCGATGAACCCGCCAACGCAGATCACGGGACGGCCAAGCGCCTCCACATTCCGCGCGGCCCAATGCTCCTGATACGGCTGCCCCATGCCCACCAGCACGACATCGGCCCCGGCCATCCTGATCCGATCGCGCAGTTGCGGCTCGTCTTCCCGCCCGAAAAAGCCGTGCACGCTGCCGACCACTTCGATGTTCGGATAGCGCCGCATCAGGACCTTGCCGGCGCGCGCCGCGATCCCTGGCGCGCTGCCCACCAGATAGACGCGCAGCTTGTGCTCGGCATGCGCCAGAAAGGACGGCAACAGATCCGTGCCGTTCAGATTGGCCGGGAAGCGGCTGCCGTAGAGGATCCGGCTGGCGATATCGAGGCCGACGCCATCGTTCAGCACCAGCGCCTGCGACATGGCCGAGACCAGGGAATTGTCGTCGCGCGCGGAGGTGACGGTATGGGCGTTGCAGAACGACACCATGGTCGGCTGATGCCGGTCAACGATCGTCTCGAGCTGCGCGATCGCGGTCGGCTCGTCCATCGCCTGCACGGCAATGCCGCCGATCCAGCGCCGTTCCTGCCCCAGCAGCTCCTTGTACACCGAGTCGATGCACGCGGCGGTATAGGGCCAGGTAAAGGTGGCAAGCGCCGCCGCGCGCTCCTCGGGCGGCGGCAGGCGCAACGCACCGGCGGCATGGCGCCGGGCAAAGGCGGCGGCGCTCGCCGGGTCCTCGAAGTCGATCAGATCGCCGAAGTCCAGCCGGTCACGCGTCCGGCGATGCGCCGGAATGTCGCTGAGGATCGGATACAGCCCCGCAGCCGCCGCCTCCACCGCGGCGAGACCGAAGCCTTCAAATTCCGAGCTGGACGCGAAGACGCCTGCCCGTGCGATCAGCCCGCGCAGTTCAGCGTCGCTGGGGCTGACATGGATTTCCGTCCGGTCGCCGACGCCCAGTTCCTGCGCCACCGTGCGGAGCGCGTCGGGCTCAACCCCCATCGGCCGCCCAGCGAACAACAGCCGCCAGTCGCCATCGACCCCCGCCAGCTGCGCAAACCAGCGCAACAGGCGATCGGGCCGCTTGTTGGGGGCCAAACGGCCAAAGGAGATGATGGTCTTAGCCCCGGGTGCCGCCACATCCGCGAAGCGGTCCACCTCCACGCCATTCTCCACGGTGACCAGGCGATCGCCGCAGACCGGTTCGAACAACGCGGCATCGGCATGGCTGCACGCGATCACCGCGCCATAGCCTTTCAGCGCATGGCGGGTGACGTGCCGAAAATACCATTGCTTCAGCGCGCGCGCGTTGGGCGTGTGGAAAAAGCCGCCATGCGTGCTCAGCACCATGGGCTTGCGGTGGATGAAGCCGGCATGCGCCAGAAAGTCGGCGAAGAAGTCCACGGCATGGACGTGGATCAGATCAGCGTCGCGCACGTGACGCAGCACGCCGGGGGCCAGCGGATATCGCTTGCTGCCGCGATAGCCGACGCGGTGCACGTCAACCCCGTCGATCACTTCATGCGCGGCCAGCATTACGTCGGGCGCATCGAACAGCCGGTTGAGCGTGATCACCGATGGCTCGTGCCCCTCCCGGCGCTGCTCGCGCACCAGGCACTGAACGTAGTTTTCCAACCCGCCGACGCCTGGGGAAAATTGTCGCACGACATGAACGATGCGCATCTTGCGTCTCCTTGGAAGGCGCGTCAGGCGACGAGAAACGTTCCCAGCAATGGCGTGCCCTGCATGCGCAGCCGCCCGATCACCTCGCCGACACAGCTGACGGTTGAGTGATCCTGCCGCAGCACCACGATGGCGGCCTCCGCCGCTTCGGACAGCGGGCAATCGGCACTGGTATGGCTCGCGTCGATCAGCAGCAGATCGAAATCGTCGATCAGCGGCTGGAGAAAGCGATGCGGATCGACGGCGCCACCGGTGTTCGACGGGTCCGCTCCCCCCACCGACAGCAGGAAGAGGTCCGGTACCGCCGTTTGCTGAATAAAGGCGCCAAGGTCGGCCACGTCCCTCAGCGGCGCGATGGCTGCGCCCGGTTCGATACGGAACAGGCGCGGCTGCACGGCCTGTCCGTTGCTGGTATCCACCAGCAGGGTTCGCCAGCCCGACCGCGCGCTCGCGACTGCCAGGTTGAATGCGGTAAGCGCCGTCTCCGGCTCCGCTTCCGCGCTCAGCAGCACGATCGCCTTTGGCGCCCGCCCATCGTTCAGCCGGGCGGTCGCGATCATCGTGCGCAGGTTTCGCGTCGCCTGCGCCAGCGCGTCGGTAGGTTCAGCCGCGCCGGCCGATTGCTGATCCATTTCGCCCCATGAAGGGGCTTGCGCTTCGCTCTCGGCCTCGGGCGGCAACGGCCCCGCGGATCGATAGCTTGGCTCCAGGGTCCGAAGTCTCATGCCGTCGTCGCTCCCGGTAGCGCTGGTGGAGTGTGACCGATGCGGACCACGCCGACCACCGGCGCGCCGCTGAGCGCGCGGAGCGCGCCCACGCTCCGCACCCTGGGCCGACGAAATTCGAGTGCCGCCGCCACACCAACGGCAAGCAGCACGCCGAAGATCAACGACAGCAGAAAGCGGATCGCGATATTGGGGCTGCTCGGCAGCATCGGCGGTTCGGCGCGATCGAGCTCGCGCACATTGGTGGCGGGCAGGGTGCTGCGCAGCCGCATGGAGGCAAGCTGCTGCATCACCGTATCATATTCGCGCCGCGCCGACGCCGCGTCGCTTTCCAGCACCTCCAGCGTGCTGCGGTCCTCGGACAACGCGAGCATGCGTGCACGCTGCTGCGCCAGCAGCTGGCGGATCTGCGCCTCGCGCGAATTCGATGCCGCCTGCGCGGCGCCAAGCGCGCTTGAGGTCTGGCCCGTCTCGCTGGCGAGCTTCGCACGCAGCTCGCCCAGTTCGGCACTGGCGGCGCGCATATTGGGGTGGTTCGCGCCCAATTCGCCGCTCATCTGCTGGATCTGCGCGGATTTGGTGGCGATCTGCGCGCGCAGCCCTTGAATCACCGCGCTTTGCTGCACTTCGGCCAGGTTGGCGCCGCCGACGGAGGCGCGCGCCCGCGCATCGGCGGCCTGCGCCTCCGCCGTCGACAATTGCGACGACAGTTCGCCGAGACGATTGCTCTCCGCATCGATCGAGCCGGTCGAGATGATGCCCCGGTCACGCTGGAAGTTCGACAGAGCGGTCTGGCTTGCCTCCAGCTTGTGCCGGGCCTCGCCGATCCTCTTCTCGAACCAGGAGGCGTAAGTTCGGGCAGGGTCCGTGCTCATCGCCAGCCGCTCAGCCGCATAGGCGGTGGCGAAGGCATTGGCGATTTGCGCCGCCTTCGCGGAATTGGACGAGGTGTATTTGATGACCAGCAGATTGTCGGTCGGATTGGTGACGACCTCCAGCCCGCCCAGGAGCCGCTTCGCCACCCATCCCCGCAGGCTCTGGACGCCGCCGGTCTCCTCCATCCAGCTTTCCCGGACGACAGGATCGTTGAGCTGGCCGATCATCTCCGCGACGCGCGCCGCGATGGGCGCGCTTGCGACGATCTTTGCCTCTGTCGCCAGCGCCGAGGCGGCTTTCGACGGCTGATTGTTCGATGAGTCCACCGGATCGGGAACTCTGGAATCGATCAGCAGACTGGCCGAGGCGACATAGGATCTCGGCGTCAGGGCGATCCAGATGGCGGCCAGCAAGCCTGTACCGCCGATAATGGCGAGCATCAAACGCCAGCGCTGTACGATGCCGCGTAGAAGATCAGGAAAGGGCATGGAGGCGCCTCATCTCGATGCGGATGTGGGAGTGACGTAAGGGTCCGGCGCGGCGTCCGATTGCGCTGCATGGGTCGCCAGCAGACCAAGAAAGAATTGCGGGGCGACGCTGTCCCTGAAGACATGGCAACCCGATCCGTCCGGCACCAGCGCGGGGCCGAACCGTGCGATCGCCGGTGCGGCATCCTCGCCGATCACTTGCTGCAGGCGGGAATGGCTGACGACGTCCTCGACTGCGGCAAGCCGGGCAAGGGCCGCGAGCGCGGTCAGTTGTTCGGGCGGGCCGGTGACGAGATCACGGAACAGGTCCGCGTCTTCGGCGCTCAGGCGGGACCAGTCCTCCGCCGCAGTGACGATTCCGGCGAGCGCAGCGGCTCCCGACACCTGTTCCGTTCCCTCCCGCAGCGTCCGCAGCACCGCATGGGCGCAGAACAGCCGCGCGTGATAGGGTGAGCCGCAGGCGAGATCGAGGATCAACTGCTGGCTGTCGTCGTCAAACGTAATGCCGATCTTCTGCCCGCCGTTCTGGATCATCTCGCGCACGGACTGGGCGTCGATCCGGCCCAGCGGAAAGGCGGACAGGTGACGCCGCAGCGAGGGGTGATCGGTGACGAGGTGGCGCAGATCCCGGGCGATCCCGACCAGCATGATCTGCACCGGGATGCTGGCATCCGACAGCATCTTCAGCAGCGCCGCCGTTTCGGCGCGCACTTCGGGATCGCTCACCCGATCATATTCGTCGAGGATCAGCACTGTTCGCCCGCGGCTGATGAGCGACAAGGCTTCCACCACCTCGCGCACGCCGCTCTCCGGCCCGATCGCGCGGGCGCGCTGGCGGAAAGTCGCCAGATCGCGCTGCGCGATGGACCCGTCGGGCACGTCGCTCAGGTACAGGGCCATAAGCGCGCCGAAGCTCTGGTGCGGCTCGCAGGCGGTGTAGATGATGGTCATGCCCTGCTGGTCGGCATAGTCGGCGAAGACCCGCACCAGTGACGTCTTGCCGGAGCCCCGAGCGCCATAGATCAGCGCATGCTGGTGCCGGTCGACCACCGCTTCGAACAGCGCCTCCAGCATATGGGTGCGGCCATAAAGGTCGCGGCGGCTGGCGATCGGCTGCGTGCTGTTGAAGCTGGCGTTGACGGCCTGCCGGCGCGGATCGGCGAGCCCGGCCAGTTCGCGCGCGGTTCGGATCGGCCGCGGCGCGGCGATCGGCGCCTCGCTGCGCGGCACTTGCGATCCCTTTGCTGCCGACACGCCCGGCTGTGACTGGGGGATGGCCGGGCGGGCAGGCTGGTGCCCGTTCAGCGCAACCATCATCCGGCGCAGCCAGTGAACCAGTCGCGACCAGGTGCCGGAGGTCTGGGGGAGATCGAGTGCCATTCAGAACAGCTTCTCGTTGACGTAGAAAACGTCGCCCGGCTGCGCCTTGGCGTCCAGCGGCACGCGATCTTGCGAGGTGGCGCCGCGGGTCAGCGTCACCCGCTTGCGCGACCCCGCGAGGGTCGGCCCACCCGCCTCTGCCAGCGCCTGCATCACCGTCATGTCGGATCGCAGGGCGATGCGGCCGGGCTTGTTGACCTGGCCGTAGACGAAGATGACCGGGGCCGGCGGCACGAACAGCGTGTCCCCCGCAACCAGCGGCTGCGCGAGCCCGACGCCCGCCGGATCGTCGGTGCGCACGCGCTGGTCCGGGCGACCGGCACGCTTGATGATCACATAATCGGCGGCGTCGCCGCGCGTCCCGCCGGCCCGCGCCAGCGCCATCGCCACGGTCAGCGGCCGGTCCAGCGGGTAGATGCCCGGCGTGTTCAGGCTGCCGAAAACGGTAACCGCGTTGCTGACGAAGTTCACCACTTCCACGTTCACTACGGGGTTGGTGTACAGCTTGCCCGCGCGAAGCCGGCTCGCGATCGTGTCGGCGAATTCCCGCGTGGTCTGCCCGCTGGCCGGCACGTCGCCCAGCATCGGCACGGTGACGCTGCCGTCTTCCTTGACCCGCGTCTTCACGTCGATCGGATGGGTGCCGAAGACGGAGATCTGCAGCTCGTCATTCACCCCCAGCCGATAAGCGGCATCCGCCACCGCCGAAACGGGGGCAGGCGCCGGTGCGCCGGCGTTGGCGAGTTGCTGCGGCTCCCCCGGTAGCAGCAGGAGCAGGAGCGCGAAAGGGAGAGGCATCACGACTTCTCCAGTCAGAAGCGAAGGGACAGCGATGCCGCCCCCGACGTTGATACGAAGCGGTAGTAGCTGAGCGGCGCATCACGCTCTTCATGGCGGACGGACAATGCGGCCCGCAGGCGTCTGGTCACGTCCACCGAATAGCCGGCGAACACGCTGTACGTGGTGTCGCGCTCCCGCGGGAACGGCGTGTCCACGATCAGCTGGCCGCGGAACGAGCGCCGCAGATACCGTCCGCCGAGCCGCACCTGCGACCGCGGCGACGGGCGGTAGCTGGCGTTGATCCGCGCTTCCGTCTGGATCGTATAGGCGGTGGCGATGTTGCTCTGGTTGGAAACGTCGCGGGAAAACTGGATATCCGTCTCGATCGCGGGTGCCGGGCGGAATTCCACGCCCGTGCGAAAACCCAGCCCGCTGAACGAGGACCAGCTTTCGTCCTCCGTCTCGACGCGGACGTAATAAGCGCTCGCGCGGAACGAAATCCGCGGCGCCACGGCGCGGCGGAATTCCAGTCCGGTGCGGAATGTGTCGGTGCGATCGTTGAGATCCACCTCCTCGCGAAGCTCGGGCCGATTGAAGCGTTCGTAGCTGGCGACCAGCAGCACGTCGCCGAGGCTGGGCAGCGAATAGCCAAGCGCCGCCTCGACGTAATCGTCGTCCAGATTGTAGACGCGGCGCGCATCCGCACTGTTGGTCACGCGGGTGACGCGCCCCGCGAGCCGGGGATAGAGCCCCGCCGGCCGCCGGCATGCCAGCGAAATCTCATAATCCGTTCGTCGCTCGGTATTGCCGATGATCACGCCCTGGTCGGAAAGCTGCGACTGGCCCCAGTTCAGCCGCACGCCCGGCCGGATGGTGCAAAAGGCACCGACCACGATGTTCACGTCGCCGCCCAGGTCGATCCGCTCCCGATCGAGAAAGGTGTTGCGGTTGTGGAAGTCGTAGCCCGCGGTCCCGCCGATGGTCAGCTGGTGCCGCCCCCCGATCAGCCGGCGAACATCGATGTCGAGCTGCGGCGTAATGCGAACATCCTCCCGATCGCCCGGCGCGCGCTCGTCGTTCAGTCGCAGCATGTTGGTATCGAAGGTGGAGACCACGCCCGCCCGCACGTCGAGCGTGTCGGGCAGCGTCTGGGCGGACGCGCTGGCACTCGCCAGGACGACGCCTGCCATTGTCAGCATCGCCGATCCGCGTTTCCTCATCGCGACGCAACCCGCACGAAGCGGCCGAGAACGGCCATTTGCGGCTTGGCTCGCCCGTCGGACGCGGGCTGCACGTTCATCGGGTATTTGCCCCACCAGTCCCCCCCTGCCCAATAGGCCCAGCCCATCCACACGTCGGGCGCGCGCTGCACGGCGCTCAGCAGGGACGACAGCGCCGCGAGGCACGCGTCACTGTCGCCGGCGCCGAACTCCCCAAGGAAACCCCGTTGTCGCTGTTGCCGCAGCCAGCGTGTCGCCGGTTCCAGGCGCCGCGCCGCCGTTGCCGGATCCACGCACTGCGCCTGCGTCCCGGAATGATCCCGGTCGACATACTGATGCATTTCGAACGCGAAATTGCCGCCGGGGTCGCGGAAGTTGGCGAAGGCGGCAGCGTTCGATGCCTCCCCGCCCTGCGTCCAGCTATGCGCGCCCGTCCAGTTGCTGCCGGGGACGAGGATCAGGTTGCGCGCGCCGGTGCGCCGGATCGCCCGCACCGACCGATCCGCGATCGCTCGCCACGCACGCGGCGTGATGTCGTGCGGCTCGTTCATCAGGCCAAAGGCGATGCGCGGATTGCCGGCGTAATGGCTGGCGAGATTGCTCCAGGTGCGGGCCAGCCGCTCGGCGCCGCCGTCCATTTGATCCAGCCGCGTGCCGCGCAGCCGGCCGTAATTGTGCAGATCAAGAACGATGATGCGAAAACCGGCGAGCTGCGCGAACGCACGATCCAGGCGTCTCATCTCGGCTGGATCAAGCGTCCCGTCCGGCTGTTGCTCGATCCGCTCCCACAATACCGGCACGCGGACGATCTGCATTCCGCTTTTCAGAAATGGCGAGGCGGTCTTCGCGGAAGGGTAGATGTAATCCTTGCCATAAGCGCCCGGCTTTCGCCGCGAGTTGAATTCCCCTCCTGCAAGGTTGATTCCCGCCAGGGGCGCGGCGACGCGCGCACTTTCGGCGACAACAACATCAGAGCCGGAAAAATCCAGCATGCAGGCGATCGCCGCGAGCGCGGGGAGGCGCATCATCAGCCCCACCATCGGACGCCCGACGGAGCAGATCCTGCGGACGAAGCATACATGCGGTCGAATGACCTGCTCGCGGCGATCTGCGAGACCACGGCATTGCTTCCCATCCTTGCCGCTCCCGACGCTTGCGCGGCAGGGCACATCCCCGCCATCTTCCTGCCTGAGGAAGGTCGAGCGCAACGCTGCCAGAATACGGCCACCCTATCACTAAGGAGAAAGGCTTAGGTGGGCGCCGCACGGCAATAACTGAGCAACACCAAAGCGCCCGTTTTCAGCATTTTACCGATTCGGATATTTACAGGCTTCCGCTATCCTCCCTTCCCAGTTGCCCGCAGGTCCATCGGGCCTCGTTCACCTTTGAAACGGCGGATACCGTAGGGAAAACAGCCTGACCGCGCCGCTTGTTCGACATGCAGGAACATTGGCGCCGATCATCATGCCTCTCCTTACGGCTGGTAAACGTCTCCCGCGGCAATCCGGCAATCATCGCTGCATGAAGGGCCACTGACAGGCGACGACGAACCGGACAGACGCAAACGCGTCGTCCCTAGACCTTTGGATGTATGCCTATGACGACATAGGGTCCTGAGCGGCGCAATAAGGATAGTTCCTGATCAGGCTAGTCGCTCTACCTAGGCACCATTCCGGGCTGAAGCCTCTCTGCCAAATGAAATATGCCCCGCCGCGATGGTTCACCGGCTCCTTCCATGCGGCACATGAGCATCAATTCATCCGCCCTGCAGCAGCCGTTCGCCAGGGCTGATCTTCTGCACCGCGCGCGTGCATCCGCACGGCGGCGGGTGGACGAGGTGCGCCAGCAGATCTGGGCCCGTTGGCCGGTGTGGCGCGGCGGTGCTCGCCCCCACAATCTGCCGGGCGAGCTGATCATTTCCGTCACGTCCTATCCCAAACGTTTCCGTTCCCTGCACTACACGCTTCGATCGCTGCTGGAGCAGGATGTGCGTGCGGATCGGACGATATTGTGGGTGGCGGATCAGGATCGGGATGCGATCCCGCGTGCCGTCTGGGGATTGCGCGCCCGCGGGCTGGAAATCCGCTTCACCGCCGATGTCCGGTCCTACAAAAAGCTGGTTCCGGCGCTGGAGGCATTTCCAAACGCGTTCATCGTCACCGCGGATGACGATATCATCTATCCGCCCGACTGGCTCGGCGTGCTGGTGGACGCCTATGATCGTTCCGATCCGTGCATCATCTGCCGCCGCGCGCACCGCATTGGCTTCGCGCCGGACGGCTTCGAACCCTATCTGACGTGGCAGCTCAACCTGGACGACGGGTCTGGCTTTGCGCCGGCGGAGGATCTGCTTGCGGTCGGGGCGGGCGGGATCCTTTATCCGCCGGGCACATTGCACGCGGACGTGCTGCGCGCGGACATGTTCATGCGCCTCGCGCCACAGGGGGATGATCTGTGGTTCTGGTGGATGGGCCGGCGTCTCGGCACCCGGACCAAATGCGCCGGTGAGATGCGAGAATACCGCTACGTCGCGGGCACGCAGGAAACCGGTCTGTGGGGTGAAAACAGCCTGGGCGGCAACGATCGTCAGCTTGCCGCGCTCGTTGCCGCCCTGGGCTATGATCAGGTCCGACCGGGGCAAGCCGAATAGAGTTCGGCCAGCCTCCGGCAAACAACATTCCCGGACCCGGCAGCCGGCCTGATCAGACCGCCGCGGCGACCCGCGGGCGCGTCGCGCTATGCCCGCCCGCGCGATACAGGATCTCGGCCGCCTGTTCGGATGCGATCCCGGCCGAACCGGTATTCACCGATACGAAAACGCCGCCCTGGTGCAGGCGATCGCCATAATAGCGGGCATCGTCATCGCTGACGCCGTGATCGGTCATTACCTTCTCCAGCCCGCCGGCGGCACCGCCCAGTGCCGCACCCGTGACTGCGATGCCCGGCACCACCGAAGACGCGATCGCGCCGGCCGCGGCCAGCGGGCCGACACCGGGAATGGCCAGTGCCGCAATCCCCAGGATCGTGCCGATACCGGCGCCCGCCGCAACCTTGCCGATAAATTCCTTGCTTCCGGCGCCGCTGCCGTCATCGGTGGCGCCGTCGCCATCATGCCGGGCGACGATCGAGATCGCATCGTCACTGACACCGCTCCGCCGGAGTTCGGCGACGGCGCGCTCGGCTTCGGCCTGACTGTCAAACACCGCTGACACAAGATTGGCGTTCATCATTCCTCCTATCGCGGAGCATTCCGCACAGCCCGGAATGAAAGCCAATCAACGCATGTTCCGTTCCAACAATTCATGGTTATCAAGATGTTAACTATAGTTGAGTTACCGTTGGTTCAACTCACCCTCACCAGATCATCGCCAGCACAAGCACGAGGCTGGCGACGAGCGCCCCTCGCAGCCATTTCGCCAGGGTATCACGCGTGGTCACGATCCACGCGCTCACGAGCAACGCCGCCATGCCGATCCAGAAGATTGCGGCGAGCGGCGCGTCGTTGCCGAGGAGCTTGCGCGCGATGAACGTCACCGCCAGCATCAGCGGTGATCCCCAGACCACGGCGTCCCACAGAGATCGCAGGCGCGGCTGCTCGACGCCGCGCCGCTCGCGCTTGCCCAGCCAGATGTACGTGCCGGTGGCGCAGATGGCGGTCAGGACCAGGCCGAATACCAGGTAAGCCAGCTTGATCGGCAAGCCGCCGAAATTTCCGAAGTGCAGCCGGTAGTTGGACGCGGCCGCCTGCTGGCCCAGCGAGCCATCGGCAAGGCCGGCGACACCGTGGAATTTGCCGGCTCCGTCGAAGGTATAATATTCGCCGAAGATCAGTCGCCGCTGATGCTCGCCCAGAACCTGGATGTGCTGCCCCGCCGTGCCCGGGTCGTGCAGGGTTACATAGGTCAGTTCGGCCTGGGGATAATGTTGCCGCATATAGCCAAGCGCGGCAGCGACATCGGGCGCCGGCGCGGCCGTCTTGTCGGGCTTTCCCTCCTCGCCGAAGATCGGCGCATACACCGCCTCCAGATCACCACCATAGCTCGTCGTGGCGACACCAAAGGCTGTGACATAAGCGACGCCGATCAGCGCGCCGGTGAATGCGATCGCCACGGTGAAGGGCAGGGTCCAGACGCTCAGGCGATTGTGCCAGTCGGCCAGTCCGATACCGCCCTTGTCGCGCGCCCTCAGTCGGAAGGCGTCCCGGAAGATGCGCGGATGCGCCACCACGCCGGACAGCGACAATGCCAGCATCATCACGCCAAGCCCGCCGACAATCGTCAGGCCCCATATGGCGGGCAGGTTCAACGTATAGTGGAGCGCGACGAGAAAGTCGGACCAGGCGATCTGTTCGGCACCCGCAATCCTGCCCGATGCATCGACGTGAACGGCCTGGGTATCGGTGGTGATCGTTGCCCGCGGCAGCGGCGCCACCGGCAGGTGGACGTAAAGGTGCGTGGTGGGCGGCTTGCCTTTCTCCGACGCCATCACCGCCTCCACCGCGCGCTGCACGGCGGCGGGCGAGATGGCGGACATCTCCGGAGCGTTCGGCTGCTCGATCCGCTGCCATTCCTGATAGAAGACCGCCACCGCGCCCGACAGGCTGACCAGGTAAAGGAGCGCGCCAGCGACAAGGCCGATCGCGGCATGCGCCGACAGCGCCTGCTTCACCGTGGCATTCTCAGGGGCCAAATTCATCCGATTACTTCCAGGATCAGGCCAATTGCGGCCAAAGCCGCCCAGATCAGCAGCATTTTGATCTGCGCGCGGCGCGTGTTTTCCATCAGCAAGGCATAGCCGAGGATGGTCCAGGCCAGCGGCATCGCGGCCAGCGCCAGCACATTGGCGTCCGCCTCGCCCATCCCTGCGAAGAGGCCAAGCGCACGCAAACCCACTGCGATTCCAGTGGAAATCAGCGCCGCTGCGACGGAAACGATCAGGAACGTGACGATGCGCCGCCCAAGCTGGAGCGGCTCATCCGCCTCCGGCAACATCCGCACCCGCCGGTTCGACGCCCTCCCCACCGTCCCCGCAGGAGCCACCAACCCCGCCTGCCCCAGACACAGCAGCGCGGCCGCCATTGCGGCCATTGCGGCGAGGGAAATGCCCCAAGCTCCCGAGTGCAGAGCCGCGAGAACACAGCCAAGCAGGATGGCAACCCAGCCGACGCTGTTAAGGCTCATTGAGCGGCGTGGCCTCGCCCAGGCAAGCCGCAGGACGGCGACGCCGGCGACCGACGCTGCTGCCCCGCCCATCAGCAGAAGCTCAGCGGCCATTCGACGAGCCTCGATAGCAGGCGATCACGCTGTGGAGGCTCACGCTGGCACTTTGCCTTTTCCCTATAATGAAACCGGATTGAGGGCGCTTGTTGTGGCTCAAGCCGTCGCGCTCATACCAATGCTACAAAGAATGTGAATGTCTCGCAATATCATCGACCCGGCAGGATGTTCCTTTCACCCCCTCTGCTTCACTACCCGCACCCTTGAGCCCTCGCTTGACTTAAGCGCCGGACCCAAGCAACATTGTTACATGCTCGCGCCTGCGACCTATCTGCGGTTCCGCCATCACGCCGGCCAATTGGCCGCACGCCTCTAGCCCCGGCTCACCCGACGTAACTGGCTGAGCCCGGGGTAAATCGATCGACCTTCCGGTGCGCGGCCATGCGCGCCGACCTCGACAAGTGGCAGGCACATCATGACATCATGCTCCTCTTTCTGCGGAGAGACGTTTCGCTCTTCTCCCCCGACGCGCTTTCGACGGGGGATCGGCCGATGATCGAAGAGATCGCGCGGCACCGTTGCACCGGGCGCGGCGGCATGCCGCGCTACGTGATCGAGCATCGTCCGGTCTTCACCACCCACGGTGAGGGCGACACAAGCCTGTACCGGGGCGCGAGCCGAGCATCGCTGCCCGATGGAGAGCCCGTGCGTTACGTTGACGAGCGCACGTTCGCGGTCATTGCGACTGGCGAGATGCTGGTTCACGACCTCCATCGCTGCGGATGTGCACCGGCGCCGAAAATTACCAGCATCGCTGCCGGATCATGCAACAACTGATCGGACAACCGATCTTGACGCCGCTACAAGCTTTCTGACCTTTGCTCACCGATGATCAGCAGCGCCTCGCACGAACGAAGGCGCATCGAGAGGAGAGAAGCAGTGGACATAGAGGTCGTAGCGGAAGGGTTGCTGTTTCCTGAAGGCCCGATCGCCATGGCGGACGGCTCGGTCCTGCTGGTCGAGATCAAGCGACAGACGCTCACACGGGTGCGCCGCGATGGCACCACTGACGTGATTGCCCAGCTTGGTGGCGGCCCGAACGGCGCTGCGATCGGGCCGGATCGCGCCGTCTATGTCTGCAACAATGGCGGTTTCGAGTGGATCGAGCGCGAGGACGGCATGCTCGCGCCGCACGGCACGCCGGCGGATTACGAGAGCGGGTCGATCCAGCGCGTTGACCTTGCTACCGGCAACGTCACCACACTTTATACTTCGTGCGACGGCCGTGCCCTGCGCGGGCCGAACGATCTGGTGTTCGATCACGAAGGCGGCTTCTGGTTCACCGATCTGGGCAAGAGCAACGGCGACACGACACAGGTTGGTCATTTGCTTTACGCTCGGCCGGACGGCTCGCAGATCGTGCGGGTCCGCGAGGGCATGGTGACTCCCAACGGCGTTGGCCTCGCGCCCGACGGCAAGACGCTCTATGTCGCGGAGACGACCACCGGCCGCCTGTGGGCGTTCGATATTGCCGGTCCGGGCCGTCTGACAACGCCGCACGACAGGTGGGCAGCGGGCAAGGTGTACGGACCGCTCCCTGGTTACCAGCTCTTCGACAGCCTCGCAGTGGAAGCGGACGGCCATGTCTGCGTCGCCACGATCGTGAACGGCGGGATCACGGCCTTTGACCCGGCCGATGGCTCATGGGAGCATTTCGCCTTCCCCGATCCGATCACCACCAACATCTGCTTTGGCGGGGACGACATGCGCACCGCCTGGATCACCTGCTCCGGCTCCGGCAGGCTCTTCAAAGCGCGCTGGCCCCGTCCGGGCCTGAAACTCGCCTTTAACGCCTGAAAGCTGCGCTGGCGGATACGCTGTCCGCCGGCCCATCAGCAATAGGCGACCAGACTATCTTTCGAGCACCAGTTCGCCAGTGGCAAGCCGCTCCCGCAGCTCGCGCTTCAGCACCTTGCCCGAGGCATTCTTCGGCAGTTCGTCGACGAACACAATTGCGCGCGGTTTCTTGTAGCTGGCGATATGTTCGCGGCAAAAACCGATGAGGTCGGCTGCACTGGTCGTCTCGCCAAGACGGCAGGAGACGACCGCTACCACCTGCTCGCCCCAGGTCGGATCCTCCGCGCCGATCACCGCCGCCTCGCGGATCGCGCGATGTCGGTAAAGCACTTCCTCCACCTCGCGCGGATAGATGTTCTCGCCGCCAGAGACGATCATGTCCTTCTTGCGGTCGACGATCCACAGATATCCGTCGTCGTTCCAGCGACCGACATCGCCGGTGTGGAACCATGGGCCCGTGAACGCCTTTGCCGTCGCCTCCGCGTTGCGCCAATAACCCGAGAGCACCTGGTCGCCACGCACCAGGATCTCGCCCTCCGTGCCGGGCGGCGCATCCCGGCCATCCTCCGTCACCACGCGCACTTGCGAGAGCAGCATCTGCCGCCCGACCGAGTTCAGAATCGGCAGCCCGTCGTCGAGCGCGCGATCATGTTCCTCCGCCGTCAGCACCATGACGTTGCCGGCAAGTTCGGTCATGCCGAAGCCGGTTGCGAAGCGCACGTTGGGCCATCGCTCCCGGGCACGCAGCAGCACCGCGGCGGGCATCGCCGACGCGCCATAGCCCATGTTGCGCAGCGAGGAGAGATCGTAACGGCTCATCGAGGGATGATCGAGCAGCATGGCAATCATCGTGGGTGCGGCCGATGTCGCCGTGACGCCATGACGCTCGATCGTCGCGAACAGGGTCTCGGGATCGAAGTTCTGCATCAGCACCACGGCTTGGCCGCGCAGGTGCTGGATCAGCAGCGCATAGCCGGCGACATGGTACATCGGGAAGGTGAGCATATAGACGGGCTTCGCCACCTCCCCGTCATCCCGGTCCCAGCTGACGAGCGCGTTCATGACCGCGCCAAGCACGTTGCGGTGGCTGAGCATCGCGCCTTTCGGCAGCCCCGTCGTGCCAGAGGTGTAGAGCAGCCAGGCAAGATCATCGTCGTCGACGGCCACCTCCGGCGCTTCTGGTTGCCCTGAAGCGAGCAAGGTTTCGAACGCGAGTGAACCAGGGACAGGCGCCCCGATGCTGATGATGGTACGCACATCGATGCGGTCGCGGATCGCCTCGATCGCGCCCATGAACTTGTCCTCAACGATCAGCACGGTCGGCTCCGCATTGCCGATGATATAGGCAAGCTCTGCCGGGCTCAGCCGATAATTGAGGAAGGTGAGCGCCATACCGGCGCCCGGCACCCCATAATAGCATAAAGCATATTCAGGGCAGTTCTCGGCCAGGATCGCTACCCGGTCGCCGGGCGCAGCGATCCCGAGCAGCGCATTCGACAGTCGCCAGCAGCGATCGCGCAGCTGGCTGTAGGTCATCGCTTGATCCTGGAATTGCACCGCCACGACATCGGGCGCATGATGCGCGGCAGTGGCAGGAATATCTCCCACCAGCATGATTGGCCCTCTCCTCTCGCCGGTCGATCCCCAGGTCGCCGGCTCTTCTGAAAAGCTATCATGTTCTATTTTCCGGCACGCGGATAGTCGGCCGTTGCACCGGTTGTATTGAGGGCCGCGGGCCGGCTGTTCATGGCCGCGAAATGCCGGAGGCGGTCATGCAGCGGCGATTGTTTGAAATTGGTGGTCAAGCCCTTAGGCTCCGCCGCGAAAAAGAGCGGAGAGATCAAACATGACAACCTGCACCGCCGCCGTCGCGCATGGCCCACATGCCGATTTCGTCCTGGAGGAGCTGTCTGTGCAGCAGCCGCGGGCGGGCGAGGTCCTGGTCAAGGTAGCAGGGGTTGGATTGTGCCACACCGATCTCGTCTTCCGCGATCAGATCGCGACCTATCCCTTCCCCGCCGTCTTCGGCCACGAGGGCGCCGGGGTGATCGAGGCGATCGGTGAGGAGGTAGAGGGCTTTACCGTTGGCGACCAGGTGATCATCGGCTTCTCTAGCTGCGGCACCTGCCCACGTTGCGAAGAGGGCTTGCCGAGCTACTGCCGCAACTTCGTTCC
Source organism: Sphingomonas sp. OV641 (assembly GCF_900109205.1). NCBI lineage: Bacteria > Pseudomonadati > Pseudomonadota > Alphaproteobacteria > Sphingomonadales > Sphingomonadaceae > Sphingomonas > Sphingomonas sp. OV641. The sequence continues at coordinate 2,295,427 of NZ_FNZB01000001.1, forward strand.
GCTCAACTATGCCGGCATGCGCGTGACGGACGGGTCGCAGGCATATGCGAATGGCGATACTGCGGTTGCCTCACACTTCTTCGGACAATCCACCTTTGCGACCCACGCGATCACCCGGGCGCGCAACTTGGTGAAGGTGGAGAATAGCGCCGCGCCGCTGGAGGTGCTGGGAACGCTTGCTTGCGGGTTTCAGACGGGCGCCGGGGCGATCATGCGCACCTTTGCCTGCCCTGCCGGGTCCAGCCTAGTCGTGTTTGGCGGGGGCCCCGTCGGGCTCGCCGCCGTAATGGCCGCGAAGCTACGCGGTTGTGCTGCGATCATCCTGGTGGAGCCGATGGCGAACCGTCGGAGCATCGGCGCGGAACTGGGCGCAACCCATGTGATCGACCCGAACGACGGGGATCTGGCAACTGCGATCCGCACCATCGTGCCGGAAGGAGTTGATTTCGCCTTTGACACCACGGGCAATGTGGCGGTGATCGAGGCAGGTATGGCGTCGCTTGGCAGTCACGGGGCTATCGGGCTGGTCGGCGTTCCACGCGAGTCCGGCGCATCCATCTCGGTCAACATCAGCGCGCTGATGACACCGGGCCACCGGATCTATGGCATCATCGAAGGTGACAGCGACCAGCAGGGCTTCATTCCAGAGCTGATCGCGCATCATGCGGCCGGGCGCTTCCCGTTCGATCGGCTGGTGCAAACCTATTGCCTCAGCGAGATCAACGAGGCCATTTCGGCGCAGGCACGGGGCGATTGCATCAAGGTGGTGCTGATCCCGTAACTTCTGTTATGCGGCAAGCAATCAGAATCGGGAGAGTGAGGCAATGAACTTCGATAGCGACTATCGCATGTTGATCGGCGGCGAGCTGGTAACCGGCGCCGCGACGCTCGACGTGGTCAATCCGGCGAACGAGGAAGTGATTGCCAGCGTGCCGGACGCAACGCGCGAGGATCTGGACAAGGCGATCGCGGCTGCGCGCAAGGCGTTCCCCGGATGGGCCGCGACGCCGATCGGGGAACGCAAGGCAAAGCTGGCGGCACTCGGACAGGCAATCATGGCGAATGCCGATCCGCTGATGCGCCTGCTGACCAAGGAGCAGGGCAAGCCGCACACGGAATCGCAGGGCGAGGTGATGGGCGCCGGATATTGGCTGATGGCTGCGTCCCAGCTCGACCTGCCCGTTACCGTGAATGAGGATTCGGAAGAGCGGTACAGCGAGACGCGTCATGTACCGCTTGGGGTGGTCGGTGGCATCGCGCCGTGGAATTTCCCGATGATCCTGGCGATGTTCAAGGTCGGCCCCGCGCTGCTCGCCGGCAATACGATGGTACTGAAGCCGTCGCCCTTTACGCCGTTGTCGACGCTGAAATTCGGTGAGCTCGCCGCTGAGCTTCTGCCGCCGGGCGTGCTCAATGTCATCACCGGCGGTGACGATCTCGGCCCCTGGATGACGAGCCATCCGGGTTTCGACAAGATCAGCTTCACCGGATCAACCGCGACCGGCAAGCGCGTGATGCAGTCCGCCGCGCCGACGCTGAAGCGCGTGACGCTCGAGCTGGGCGGGAACGACGCAGCGATCGTGATGCCCGACGTGGATGTCGAGAAGGTGGCGGAGGAGCTGTTCTGGGCGGCCTTCCGGAACAATGGCCAGATCTGCATCGCCACCAAGCGCATGTATGTTCACGAGGACATCTACGATCAGCTGCGCGACGCGCTGGTCGCCTATGCCAAGACCGTGAAGGTGGGCGACGGATCGGAGCAGGGCACGCAGATCGGCCCGATCAACAACAAGCAGCAATATGCCCGCGTGCTGGAGCTGATCCAGGACGCCAAGGACAAGGGCTACAAGTTCCTGGTGGGTGGCGAGAAGGCCGAGGTGCCGGGCTATTTCGTGCCGGTGACGATCCTCGACAATCCGCCTGAGGATGCGCGGATCGTGCAGGAGGAGCAGTTCGGCCCCGTTCTGCCGCTCCTGAAGTTCGATGACCTGGATGACGTGGTCGCCCGCGCGAACGCGACTGACTATGGCCTAGGCGGCTCCGTCTGGGGCAATGACGAGGACAAGGCGTTCGAGATCGCCCAGCGCATCGCCAGCGGCACCGTGTGGGTCAACGAGACGCAGCATCTGTCGCCCATGGCAGCGTTCGGCGGCATGAAACAGTCCGGCGTCGGCGTCGAAGGCGGGATCGAAGGCCTGCTGGAATATACCAACGCGCAGACGATCGTTCGCAAGAAGCGCAAGGAAGCCGTCCCCGCCTAACCTGCGAAACAGAGGTGCGCGGGCGCCCCGTACCGGGTTGTCCGCACACCGCCTCCTGGCCAAGGAATGCTATGACCGAACTGCTCGGCACCTGGACGCTCATTTCCTGCGTGAGCCAGAGAGGCGACAAGGAAAGAAGCACCTTCGGCGATCCGCCTGCCGGGCAGCTGCAATATACCGATGACGGCCGCATGTCGGCGTTCCTGATGGATCCTGACTGGGCTGCTGCGGGCGATCCGCGCGCCGACAGCTTTACCCAGTTCTTTTCCTATGCCGGCTCTTGGCAACGTGAAGGCGACCGGGTGATGCACGACATCCTCTTCGCCTCCCAGCCGACGCGGGTGGGCACACGCTTCGTTCGGCTGATCGTCCCGGTGGACGACGATACGATCGAGCTCGTCACCGAGCCCGAGGTGTCAAAATCCGGCCAGACCTACGTCACGCGGCTAAGGTGGAAACGCGTCCCTGCCGGTAAATGATTAGGCTGGGGGTGAGCTCAGATGGTCGGTCGCATCAGCTCTGGCCCGCATTGGAAAGCGCTGGTCCACGACAGCTGCGACCATACAGGTCCTTTTGAGAAAAGGGCATCAAGCGACGCCGAAAGCGCGACGCTGTCGACGGCGGATTGGCCCATGCGGGATGTGCTGCGTTCGTCTGCGCGTCGTGTTGGACACGAGAGCGCCTTCGCGTGGATGCTACCAATGGTTGCGAAAGGCGATGATGGCAGGGGCAGGATTGAGCCGCTGTAGCTCTCAAGGTCGCCTGATTGCATAAGTTTGTTGTCGACAACAACCTCAGCGACCTCAGCGAACCCATCTCTCCGTCCCTCAGCGCCCAAACACCGGTGCGCGGTCGAAATCCTCTTTCCCGAACGGCCGATCGGTGAAGAGATAACCGTAATAGAATTCGCGCAAGCGGCGGTGGAAGTTGCGGATGCGATCCTGATAGGCGAGCTGCGCCGTCAGGTCCGTGTCCGCCAGCCGGGTGAGCAGCGCCTGCACCCCGACCGATGGCAGCACCCAGCCGAGCGCCCGCGCCGCCGCATCGCGCCGCTCCAGCCCGGCGCGATAGGCATGTACCTGCGCCGCCACGCTTTCATCGCCGTTCTGGTGAAACGCGAGATACCATTTGTAGTGGAATTCCGGCCCGAGTGGCGCCGATCCGGCCCAGCGCGGATGACTGGCATAGAACCGCCGCATCGTTTCCTCGCGCGGGATGTCCCAGGCGTGATTGACGCGTTCGCGCTGCGCCAGCGCGATCTCAGCCCCTTGCGTGATCGGCACCGCGCGGTTGATCGCGACATGCGCCAGCGTCGGCGCGATCAGCACCAGCACCAGCCAGCAGGCGGCAAGCGTCGCGGCGTTGGCCACCGAGGTCCAGCGCAGCCGCCCGATCAGCGCGGCGAGACCGATCCAGAACAGGAGGTAGGCGGCAATGACGAGCAGGATCAGCAGGATCGCCCCCGCCCCCACGCCGGACGATATGGCGGCAACGGCAAACGGCACCGCCAGCACCGCCCATAGCATCGTCAGCCGCAGCAACGTACGCCGCCGCATCAGCCCCGCCCCGCCGCGCGGCAGCGCGGTCAGCGTACGCAGCCGCCCCGCCTCGCGCTCGCCCGAGACGAGATCGTGAAACAGCGCGATGACGAACAACGGCGCCAGGAACACCAGCACGAAGGCAAAATCGAAGCGGCCGGGCAGCGCCAGTTCCGGGTTGAACGTGTCGCCATCATAGATCTGCGCCTCCAGCCCCAGCGTCCGGACGCGCAGGATGAAAGGCGACACGTCGCGCATGCCGAGTGCGGCAAAGGCGAGCGGCGACGGTGCGTCCCAGGTGGGATGGAAGCTGTAATAGGCCGCGCTGCCCGCATCCTTGGTCCGGTCGACATAGTCGGCGACGGCGCCGATATCCTCCGCCTGCGCAGCCGGAATGGCGGCGATCGCGTCGCGCTGGCGCGACACTTCCGCCATGCCCGCGGCAAGCGCCGCAATCGAAAGAACCGCCAACAGGACCAGCGTGATAACGGTGAGGCGGGCGCGCAGCAGCAGGCGCAGTTCGTGGCTCCAGAGGTTCAACGGCCCTCTCCCAACTTGCGCGCGGCCCGGGCGAGCAGCGCTGCGGCGACGGCCAGCCAGCCGAGCACGATGGCCAGCCCCGGCAGGGAGCCGGCGGCGAGCATGGCGCCGCTGGGCGCCTGATAGGCGAAGTCGGGCATCCGTCCCCAATTGCTGGCGGACACGCGCTTGCGCCGGTCCGCATCGGCGTCGGTGGCGGTGTCGTCGCCATAGCTGACCGCCTCCGCCTGCATCCGGTTGAGCCGCTGGACCAAGGCGTAGCGATAGGCTTCGGCCTGCTCCAAGAAGCGGCGATGGCCCGTGAAATCGGTGCCCGCCGCCGCCATCGACAGCGAGCGGAGTGCGATCGCCGGGCTCAGCATGCCGACCGCCTCGACCAGCGCATTCTGCCTGTCCTGCGCGTGGTAGCTTTGCCGGGCGTATTGGTCGAACAGCTCGGACGTCAGACGCTCGCCTTCCATGCCGAGCAGGCCCTTGTAGTTGAGCGGCAGATCCTCAATGCGGGTGACGCCGTACTTGGCCAGTACCGATTGCTTGAACGCGGCGAAGTGCGGATCGTCGGGATTGTGGCTGTCCCCCATGCGGCGCAGATCGCGCGCGATCGCGACATCCGTCTGAAGCCGGTTCTGGAGCGGCACCGCGGCGCTCGCCACATCGGGCGCGACGCGCGGCAGCAGCACGACCGCCACGGCCCATAGCGCGACCAGCGCCAGCAGCGCGTCCCGGCTGCGGCGGACCAGCGCCGAAACGAGCACAATCAGCACCACCCAAAGGGCGAGATACGCCGCATAGCCGAGGGCGATCACCACCATCGGCAACGCCAGCGCGCCGGGCTGGCCGGCAATGGCGAGGAAGCCGATCATCGCCGGCAGCCCCGCGAACAGCGCGACGGCGCCGAGTGCCAGCAGCTTGCCGCGTACCACCTGCCCCCGCGATGCCCCTTGCAGCATCAGGACGCGCATCGTGCCGCGCTCCGTCTCCCGCGCCAGAGCGCCATAGCCGAGGAAGATCAGAAGCAACGGCGCGACCACCTGAAGCACGAAGGCTGGCGTCAGTTGTCCAAAGCGGACCAGAAGCGAGCTTTTCCGCACGTCACCGAAATTGGCGGTATTCTGCCGGTGCCCCTCCAAAAACATGCTGCTGCCGGTGAACGCATCGACGCCGGGATCGAAGGCGGCGAGCGGGCCGAGCGGGCGGAAGATGAAATGGCCGTAATGGACCACGCGGTGCGGGTGGCGATCGGGCTGTGCGTCGAACGCGTGCTGCGCCTCATGCTGGTGACGGGCGCGCAGATCGGCATTGGCGCGCTGGTGCGACCAGGAGCTGAGCACGGCGACGAGCGTCAGCAGCACCAGCAGCGCGAAGGCGATCACCGCGACCCGGTTGCGCAGCATCAAGCGCAATTCGTCGCGGGCGATAAGACGTGTCACGCTCATGCCGCGAGCCGCTCCGTCGCTACCACGAAGCGGGCGTGAAGCGCGCGCACGTCGAACCGCTCCGCGCCGCTCGCGGCGACCTCCTCGACGATGCGACCGGCCTCAAGAAAGCCGATCCGGTCGGCGACATCGGCGGCAGAGAGAAGGTCGTGCGTCACCATCAACACCGCGGTGCCGCGATCGCGCACTGCGGCGACCAGCGCGTTGAAATCGGCCGTGGCGCGCGGATCTAGGCCAGAGGTCGGCTCGTCAAGCAACAGCACCGGCACTTCGCGCAACAGGGCTACCGCGATCGCTACCTTTTGCCGCATGCCCTTGGAAAATCCGCCGAGCCGCTGATCCCAGGCGCGGTCCTGCAACCCCGCCGCCGCCAGTGCATCGGTAATGACACGGCGATCCTTGCGCTCGTCGGACAGGGCCAGGAGATAGTCGGCATTCTCGACGGCGGTCAGATGCTCGTACAGCGCGACATTCTCCGGCAGATAGGCGATCCGCCGACGCGCACCGTCCGGATCGGCGCCGGGATCCACTCCGTCCACCAGCACCGTGCCGGACTGCGCGCGCACGAAGCCGAGCAGCGTCGCCAGCGTGGTCGACTTGCCCGCGCCATTGCCGCCAAGCAGCGCAGTGATGCTGCCGGCGGGCACCCGCAGCGACAAGCCGTCGAGCACGCGATGATCGCCATAGGCCAGGGTCAGGCCGTCGATCAGGATCGGAGCGGGCGGTGGCGTCATCTCTACCTCGTCGGATGCTATGGGCCGCCACCTGCCGCATCGCAGCGGATAAGACAACATATCATTGACGTTGTTACAACATCTCGTCATCAGGCACATGAACAGGCCTGTCGCGCGCAGCCGAAGGGTCGGGATCAGTCTCAAGGGGAATAACTCACGTGCGTTTATCCGTGCGCGCGGCGGCGCTCGCCAGCGCCCTGCCGCTTGCCATCGCCATGGCATGCTCACCCGCCGCGGCGGAGATCGAAGCCGAAGCGCCGGCGGAGGAAGAGCGCGAGGCGATCACCGTCACCGGTGTGCGCCAATCCTATCGCGGCGACTTCGCGCTGAAGGAAATCCCGCAGGCGATCGCCACAATCGACGAGGCGGTGATCGAGGAGAACAACATCCTCCGCCTCACCGACGCGCTGGACTTGAACGCCTCCATCTCACGGCAAAACACGCTTGGCGGATTGTGGGACAGCTTCGCGGTGCGAGGGTTTGCCGGCGACGAGAACCTGCCCAGCGGATACCTCGTCAACGGCTTCAACGCCGGGCGCGGCTACAGCGGGCAGCGCGACGTGGCCGGGATCGAGCGGGTGGAGGTGTTGAAGGGACCGGCGGCCGCCGTGCTCGGGCGCGGCGAGCCGGGTGGTTCGATCAACCTCGTCACCAAACAGGCGGAACTCGGCCGAACCTTCGGCACCGCGTCGCTCCAGTATCGCAGCTTCGATACGGTGCGGACGGAGGGCGATGCCAATGTCGCGCTGACCGGCAACCTCACCGCCCGGCTGATCGGGTATGCAGAAAGCGGCGACACCTTCCGCGACACGGTGGAGCAGAAGCGCTGGGGCTTCCTGCCGTCGATCGGCCTGGGCATCGGCGATAATACGCGCCTCACCTACGATTTCGAATGGACGCGGGTAGAAGTGCCGTTCGACCGCGGCATCGTGGTGCTGAACGGCGACTTTGACACGGTGCCGCGCTCCCGTTTTCTGGGAGAACCGAGGGATGGCGACATCGTGGCGCGTGCCACCGGGCACCAGCTGCGCCTGCAGCATGATTTCAGTGACCGCTGGAGCTTGTTGTTAGGAGCGAGCCATCGTGACACGACGCTGAGCGGCTTCGCCTCCGAAGCGGAGACCGCGAGGGCACGGCAGAAGCTTTTCATCGATGGCCGTTCGCTGTCGCGGCAGCGTCGCTCGCGGGACTTCTCATCGGAACATAGCGTGGTGCGTGCCGAGCTCGCCGGGCAGTTCGAGACGGGCACCTTGCGCCACCGTGTCCTGATCGGAGCCGACTTCGACTACTTCGACTCGTCGCAGCTGAGCGCCCGCTATCGCGGCCCGGTAACCACGGCGGCGACCAGCGATGCGGCAGGCTATGCGATCGACCTGCAGAACCCGGTCTACGGCCGATCCAGCCCACCGTCGCTGACGCGCTTCCTCGACCGCCTCGATACGCAGCGCACCATGGGCATCTATGTGCAGGATCAGATCAGCCTGACCGATCGGCTGCAGGTTCGCGTCGGTGGCCGTTATGACGATTTCCTCCTGCGCGTGAACAACCGCCTGAACAACACGCTGGGCCGCCGTCGGCGGGGCCGGTTCAGCCCGCAGGCCGGCATCGTCTATGAACTGAACGATCCGCTGTCACTCTACGCGGCTTATGGAGAGGGCTATCGCGGCAACATCGGCGCCGATGCAGCCGGCAACGTCTTCGAGCCTGAAACCAGCAAGTCGATCGAAGCGGGCGTGAAGCTTTCCACGCTGGCGGGCCGCCTGAGCGGAACGCTGGCGGTGTTCCAGCTCGAAAAGTCCAATGTCCTCGCCACGGACACGCTCAACTCCGGCTTCTCGGTGGCGATCGGCAAGGCCCGCAGCCGCGGCGTCGAACTGGACCTGAATGGCAAGCTGCCGGGCGACGTCGATGTGCTGCTGAGCTATGCCTATACTGATGCCGAGACACGGTCCCGCGTGCTGGACCCGAACTTCGCCTTCCTGATCGAACCCGGCGATCCGCTCATCAACATTCCGAAACACAATCTGAATGTGCAGGCGATCAAGCACTTCACCTTCGGGTCGCGTGCGGCAAGCCTGGGTGCCGGGGTGCAATATGTGGGGAAGCGAAGCGGCGAGACCGGGACCGCCTTCATGCTGCCGTCCCATACCTTGGCCCGCGTCTTCGGGCAGGTCGACGTGATCGATGGGCTGGAGCTGTTCGGGTCGGTCACCAACCTGTTCGACGAGCAATGGTATGCCAGCAGCTTCTCGCCGCTCTGGGTGCAGCCGGGCAGCCCGCGCACCGGGACGATCGGCCTGCGCGCCACTTTCTAACAAGAGGGATCTCATGCGTTTGACCACCAAGGCGGCGGCCGGCCTTGTCCTGCTTGCCGCTCTTCCTGCCGTTGCCCAATCCGTGCAGCCGTCCCCCGCCGTGCTTCCCCCCGCCCTCCCGTGGTCCGGCGCCAGCGAACGACTGGTCGTCCCGGCTTCGGATCCGTGGAGCACCCCCGCCGAGCGCGCCGGCTTCGCCACCACGCCGCGCTACACGGAGGTGCGCACGTGGCTGGAGAAGCTCGCCGCAGCTTCCCCGCTGGTCACCGTGGAGACGTTCGGCAAGACCGGCGAAGGGCGCGACCTCGTTTTCGTGCGCGCCAGCAAGGGCGGCGCGGGCAAGCCGGTCGTCCTGGTGCAGGCCGGCATCCATTCGGGTGAGATCGACGGCAAGGACGCCGGGCTGATGCTGCTGCGCGACATTGTCATGCGCGGCAAGGATGCGCTCCTCGACAAGGTCGACCTCGTCTTCGTCCCGATCCTCAACATCGACGGGCATGAGCGGATGAGCGCGTGGAACTTCCCCGCGCTGCGCGGCCCGGCGCAGAAGGGCTATGTCCGCAACGCCCGCAACATCAACCTTAACCGGGATTATGCGAAGGCAGATGCGCCGGAAACGCGCGCGATCATCACGCTGCTGCGCCGGCTGGACCCGATCCTCTATGTCGATTGCCACGTCAGCGACGGCTTCGACATGCAATATGACGTGACCTTCACCTATGCGGGCTGGGGAACCTACGCCCGCCATCGCGCCACGGCCGACTGGCTACAGACCCGCTTCGGCCCCGCTGTGACCGCCGCACTGGAGAAGGCCGGACATGTGCCGACCATCTATCCCAGCCCGATCGACACGCGCGATCCCACCAAGGGCATACGCTATGCCCCCGAAGGGCCGCGCTATTCGACCGGTTATGGCGATTTCATCGGCGTGCCGACCGTGCTGGTCGAGAACCATATGCTCAAGCCGTACCGTCAGCGAGTGCTCGGCACCTATGTGCTGCTGGAGGAAGCGCTGCGCCTTGCCGCCATCGATGCGGGCCGCATCGCAACCGCCAAGGTAAGAGATCGCGCCAGCCGCCCCGCCGAACTGCTGACGCAGTGGAAGCCCGCTGCCGAGCCGATCGGCTGGGTCGAAAAGTTCAAGGGCGTCGCGTTCGAGACCTATCGCTCGCCGGTTACCGGGCGCGACGAGCAGCGCTGGCTTGCCAAGCCGATTACCTTCCGCATGCCGATCATCGGCCAGACGCCGACTGAGAGCGTGCGCCTGCCCCGCGCTTGGTGGGTGCCCGCCGCCCAGACCGAGGTGATCGACCGCCTGCGGCTCCACGGCATCCGGTTTGAGACGCTGGGTGAAGCGCGCACGCTGAAGTTGGATCGCGTGCGGCTGGTCGATCCGGTGCCTCAGCCTGCCAATGACGGCCGAACCGCGCTGAAATCGGGTTTTGCGCACGAGCAGACCCGCGAAACGCTGGTACCGGGTACGATCCGCATTCCCTATGATCAGCCGCTCGGCCTGCTTGCCGCCGCGCTGCTGGAACCGGAGAGCCAGGATTCATTCCTCGCCTGGGGCTTCTTTCCAGAGATGCTGTCCCCCGCGCCTGGCGCGGAGGCGTTCGTGCTGGCGCCCACCGCCGACGCGTTGCTCACCCGCGATCCCAAGCTTAAGGCCGCCTTCGAGGCAAAGCTGGCCGCCGACGCTGGTTTCGCGGCCGATCCCGACGCGCGGCTCACCTGGGTAATAGAACAGGCGGCCGAACGCGATCCGTTCCGCTGGACCTATCCGGTACGCCGGGAGCTCTGATCCGCTCACAACGGGGCCGCTCACGGCACCAGCTCGAACCCGCCGCGGCATCGGAGGCGAGACGATATAGGAGCGGACATGCTGAGGCGCGTGCTCAGTCCAACGCTCGTCACGCTCTTGTTAGACCGGAAGCCGAGAAGGCGATGTTGAAGTCCAAGCTAGCAACAAGTGGCAAACACTCCACACGTCATCATCCCACCCCACTTGGCCCTGCAGTGCCTCTTCGAGGAGAAGGTCGGCAAGCTTTGCGGCACTGAACAACGAGACAGCTCGCTGCAAAGTCCCGGAAATCCGGTCGACGCTAATGGAGAGCGTCGCGTTTAACGCCGACGGCGCGCAGGGTCGCGCGGTTTGAGGTGGTGGCGGAGGTGGCGGACCGGATCGTGTTGGCGACAAACGAAAACGCCGCCCTTTGGGGGCGGCGTTTGTGGTTTTATGGCGGTGGTTGCGGGGACAGGATTTGAACCTGTGACCTTCAGGTTATGAGCCTGACGAGCTACCGGGCTGCTCCACCCCGCGTCACCTTTAGCTGAGC